>JAEWLO010000477.1 GCA_023457475.1 Pseudomonadota bacterium
GGCGAGGAGCGCACTCCGCTTTCCGCCGCCGGTCGTCCGATGCGCCCCCAGCCGCCGGGCGTCAGCGCCAAGGGCCAGCCGGAACCGCTGAAGGGCGTGCGCCGCAACATGGCCCGGGTGATGGCCGATGCGCACAGCAAGGTCGTGCCGACCACACTGAACGACGACGCCGACATTCACGCCTGGCAGCCGGGCAACGACGTCACCGCGCGCCTGGTGCGCGCGATGGTGGTCGCCGCGCAGAAGGTGCCGGCGATGAATGCCTGGTTCGACGGCGAGGGGCTGACCCGCACCCTGCACGCACACGTGGATATCGGCATCGCCGTGGATACCGACGATGGCCTGTTCGTCCCGGCTCTGCGCAATGCGGACATGCTCGACGCCCGCGGCATCCGTGAAGGCGTGAACCGCCTGCGCGAGCAGGTGGAGGCCCGCTCCATCCCGGCCACCGAGCTGAGCGGCTACACCATTTCCCTCTCCAACTTCGGCATGTTCGCCGGCCGCTACGCCACGCCGGTGGTGGTGCCGCCGTGCGTGGCCATCGTCGGTGCCGGCCGCGCCCGCCACCAGATGACGCCGGTGATGGGCGGCGTGGAAGCGCACAAGGTCATCCCGCTGTCGGTCACCTTCGACCACCGCGCGGCGACCGGGGGCGAGGCGGCGCGGTTCCTGCGCGCGATGATGGACGACCTGGCGCTGGCCAGCTGACGACCCCGCGTCGCCAGTGCCTTTGCAGCGGCCACC
Source organism: Pseudomonadota bacterium (assembly GCA_023457475.1). Classification (GTDB taxonomy): domain Bacteria; phylum Pseudomonadota; class Gammaproteobacteria; order Xanthomonadales; family Xanthomonadaceae; genus Stenotrophomonas. Next base: position 745 of record JAEWLO010000477.1, read on the forward strand.
TTCGGGTGGCCGTTGTTGTTTGAGGGGCGGCCTGGAAGCAGCGCCGGGCTCTGCCCGGCCGTGCGTCGCGATGCGGCATGATGGACGTGCGGTTCAAGCCCGTCACACCCGCGCCGATATTCTTCCCACCTCCCTCGCTTCTCTTCCGGCTCCCAGGACCCGCCGCATGACGGACCACTCCGAACCTCCTTCCAGCCCAGGTACCGCCATCGTAGGGCGGCTGCTGGCGCGGCGTCAGGCCGCTGCGGTGACGCTGGAGCCGTCCGGGGGGCCCTCGGGTGGCGGGGCGGCAGCACTGCAGCGTCTGTTTGCCGGAGCCGAGCAGCCCGAGCCGCTGCTGGCGGCCTTCGCCAATGGCATGGCGACCCTGCCGGGGGAACTGGGCGACATGGGACTGCGCCTGCAGTCCGCGCTGCGCAGCGCCGACTGGGTGAGCTACGGCCGCGCCATGCGCCAGCTGATCGACAAGTACATCCGCACCATCGAGCAGGACAGTCCGGACGGCCAGTCCGATACCCAGCGCCTGCGCGAACTGCTGCGGCACACGCTCGGCGTGACCGTGGCCAGCCTGCTGCAGAACATGCCGGAGCTGAAGGACGAGCCGGCCCGGCTGGCCGCCGACCTGCGCCAGTGGCACCCCGGCCAGCCGCTGCAGCCGCTGGAACTGCGGCTGCGCGAGCTGACCCACCAGATCGGCGTGCGCAGCGAGGGCTGGCAGGAGCAGCAGGATCTGCTGTTGAGCCTGTTCGACCTGCTGCTCGAGAACATCAGTGAACTGCTGGACGACAGCAGTTGGCTGCAGGGCCAGCTGCATGCGGTGCGTGCGCTGATCGGAAGTCCCTTGGACCGCGATGCGGTCGAGCAGGCGCGCACCAACCTGCGCGAGGTGATCTACAAACAGAGCCTGCTCAAGCAGGGCATCGTCGAGTCCAAGGCCGCCATGCGCGGGCTGATGGGCGAGTTCATCGAGCAGCTCGACGGCATGGCCAGCCATACCAGCGACTACCACGACCGCATCAGCAGCTATGCGCTGGCGCTGAAGGAGGCGCGCAGCATTGCCGACCTCAACCAGCTGCTGCAGGACGTGCTGCGGGACACCGGCCGCGTGCAGGAGCAGGCGCTGCAGGCGCGCGACCATCTCGGCAACGCACGCCGCGAAGTCGAACAGGCCGAGGCACGGATCGCCGAGCTGGAGCAGGAACTCAGCGACATGTCCGGGCAGGTACGCACCGACCCGTTGACCGGTGCCCTGAACCGGCGCGGTTTCGATGAGCTGATGGAACGCGAGATCATCCGCGCGCAGCGTCACCAGCATCCGCTGGCCCTGGCGCTGCTGGACCTGGACGACTTCCACCAGACCAACAGCGACCATGGCCATCCCGGTGGCGATGCGGTGCTGCGCCACCTCGTGGCGGTGTGTCAGCTGCTGCTGCGGCACTCGGACGTGGTGGCGCGTATCGGCGGCGACGAATTCGTGCTGGTGATGCCGGAAACACCCGGGGCCGACAGCATGGCCACGCTGCTGCGCCTGCAACGTTCCCTGGCGCAGCGTCCGCTGCATCTGGACGAGCAGCGCGTGCCGGTGCATTTCAGTGCGGGGGTGACGCAGTGGCAGGCCGGCGATGATGCAGATGCGCTGCTGAAGCGCGCGGACGCGGCGCTGTATGCGGCCAAACGGGTCGGCAAGAACCGCGTTCAGGCGGGGTAATCCGGCATCGCGCGGGCACGCATGGAATGCGGCATGCCGCAATCGCGGATGACGCGTAGAGCCACGCCCTGCGTGGCTGCTCTCCGATCCGGCGCCGCGAAGCCACGCAAGGCGTGGCTCTACGTCGGATGTTACCGGCACCCCGAAGCCACGCAGGGCGTGGC
>JAEWLO010000478.1 GCA_023457475.1 Pseudomonadota bacterium
ACGCAGGGCGTGGCTCTACCGGTGGGTTTGGGCATCGCGAAGCCACGCAGGGCGTGGCTCTACCGGTGGGTCGGGCATCGCGAAGCCACGCAAGGCGTGGCTCTACCGGTGGGTCGGGCACCGCGAAGCCACGCAGGGCGTGGCTCTACCGGTGGGTCGGGCACCGCGAAGCCACGCAGGGCGTGGCTCTACCGGTGGGTTTGGGCGCCGCGAAGCCACGCAGGGCGTGGCTCTACGGCGGTGGGGCATTACATGCGCATGGCGTCCTGTTGCACCCGGTCGTTCTCCTGCTGCCGCTGGTTCGCCACGGTCTGTTCCATTGCCTGTTCCTGCCCCAACGCCTCCAGCTTCTGCTGCGACTGCTCGAACGGCGCGGTCACTGCCTGCTCCGTCTGCATCGCGGCACGCTGGTGGCCCGGATTGTTCAAGTCACCCTGCACCACGAAGACGTTTTCGCCGGCTTTCGCATTCGGTGTGGCTTGACTGAGCACCACATGATCCACGCTGCTCATCCCATTCGACTTGGCCAGCACCATCAGGCTGCCGGTCATGCGCTCGCTGAGTTCGTCGTACTGGCGGCCATGGCGGGCATCCAGTCGCTCCACGTGTTCGCGCACCTGCTGGTACAGGCGGTGGTCGGGATGATCGGGGGCGCGCGGATCACCGTGTGCCTGCGCCTGTGGGGGTGCAGGCGTGGGTACGGCGGGCTGTTCGAATCGCTGCGGCTCCCGTGCAACGTCGGTCTCCGGGGCGAAGGTGATCGGCCGCGCTGTGTGTTCAATCGATTGATCGGGGGCACCTTCAGACGTGCGATCTTCCAGAGGCCGGCCCGGTTCGCGGAGTGCTTCTTCTCGCGCCTGTTGTGCCACCGAAGCCGCATCAACGGATTCGGGCTGCGGGCGTATCGGCTCGGCAGCGCGCTGCGTGTCTTGCGGCAGCGGCTGCGTGGTTGCCGGCGTTTCCATCACAGGCTGCGTTGGCGAAGCCATCGTCGGCTGCACCGGGGTGGCCGCCTGCGCCTCCTGCACTCGGGCTGTCTCGGCGGCCGGCTGCGCAGGCTGCGGTTCGCTCACCGGCGGCTCGCGGCGTGCTTCTGCCTGCTGCGTGGATGCATCGCGTTGGGTGGCCCTCGCCTCTTCCTGGCGGGTGCGTTCCTGCTCTGCCCTCGCCTGCTCCTGCGTGGATGGCTGCTGGGCGTTGCGGGGTTGTTCCTGCGTGGCGGCCGCCGAGATTGCCGCGACTGCTGGCGCTGCGGTGGCCTGTGCTGTTGCCATCGCAACGGAGCCCGCCTGCGGCGTGACCGGCTCGGGAGCCGGTCCTACCGGTGCGCGCTGTGGTTCGGCCTCGCGCTGCGGTTCCTGCACGGGGCCCGGGCGTGGGGCACCGGCCTGCTGTGCGGCCAGGGTGGCCGCCTGAATCGCCTCTTCGGTCGACGCGCCTTGGCGGTTCGCCTCACGCAGCGCTTGCTGGTGGGCATCCCACTGCTCCGGGCTCAGCGCGTCAATGCGCTTCTCGGGGGAATCCGGAACGGGCGCGGTGTCCGGCTTCTGCAGCGACTGCTCGGCGAGTACCCGCGCCACGTCCTGCGGCGTGGTGCTGCCGCGCAGCTCCAGCACGTTGTTGCCCGGGTCGGCGAAGGCGGCGATGGCGCTGTCCGCGCTGGGCTTACGCGTACGGGCGTCAGGTACCAGCTCCAGCGTCACATCGGTCAGCTTGCCCTCGCTGCCCATGCTCTGCTGTACGGCCGTTGCCGTGGCCGCCAGCTGCGCTTCGGTGCGCTCGATGCCGTACTTCGCGTACAGGGCATCCACCTGACCACGCACGCCTTCGTTGGGAATCCGGGTGGTGGCCCTGGCCTCGGCGGCAATGGCACCCAGCTCTTCAACACCGGCCTGTTGGCTCTTCCAGGTGCTCTCGAGCTCCTGGCGCACGCTGGAATTCGCCGGTGCGTCGAGGAAGGTCCCGTTATGGATCCACTGTCCGTCCGCCTGCCGGGTGTATTTGTCGCCGTCGCTGGCGAGCAGCGTATCCGCGCCGTCCCGTGCCTTCTGGATGGCCGTGGGAATGGACGGGTTGTCCTTGTCGCCGAAGTCGCTCCAACGGCCCTGCTCGTACGCCACCATGTAGCGGGCGGCCATGGCGGCAGGCGTGTTCGCGGCATTCTGTGCGATCACCGTGCGGGACTGCTCGTCCAGCGCCAGCGCCTGCTCGGCGCTTACCGGCTCACGGCGGGTGGTGGACGCGCGGCCGTCCATGGTTTCCCGGATCTCAAGTTCCCACTGCTGGGAGCGCGGATCACGGACAAAGTCACGCCCAGACTCGAACGCGCCACGCGGGCCGTCCATGTTGGCCGCGCTGAGGCGATAGGGATCCCTGGGGGCCGGCGGGCTGTTCAACCCGAGTTCGTACGAGGCCCGGGCTGCCTGCCAGTTCAACTGGCGCTCCAGCGTGCCGGTTGCCACATAGTCGGCGCGGAAGGTGACGTCGTCGCCCAAGGCGGTCTGCACCGTCCGAACCTCGGGACCGGTGCCGAGTTCGCTGCCCTGCACCTGCTCCTGGTGCGCGCCGCGCATCCAGCGCCCTTCGGGGTCGGCCGGGTTGCGGGTCCAGGTGCGGCCCAGCGGGTCTTCCTGTTTGTAGATGTGATCGATGTCTTTCTGGTCGGCCCAGCGTTCGCCGAGGTAGGCACCCAGCGCGCCGCCGCCAATGCCAGTGATGATCGCACCCGGGCCGGTCCACGAGCCGGTGGTGAGGCCGACGCCTGCACCGGCGACGAAGCCGCCGAAGGCACCGCCTACGTTGCGGCCGACGAAGTGGGCTGCGGTGGAGTAGGCACCTGCCGCGTTGCCCTGGCTGTAAAGCTCGACCCACTTGTGGCCAGACGTGCCAAAGTCGTGGGCCAGCAGAGCCAGGCCGGCGACGCCGCCGGCTTTGAGGGCGGGGTTTACGCTGGCGCGCACGGGGTGAGGATGAGGTGCGGATTCGGAAGCCACTTCTGCGGCGGTTGCAGCGATCTGGGGTGATCCACGGGCTGAGCCGGGCTCGCCGGGTGTGCGGAGCTTCTGCTCAGGCGCTTCAGCCTGCAGGTGAGGCACATTCGCGAGTCTGCCGCCTGCTTCCAGCCACGTGGTACGGGTATGGGCCATTTCTTCAAGAGAGAGTCCCTTGAAGTCAGCTATTGGGCGATCATAGATGGTCTTCTGGAGAGCATCGTAGCCATCAATTGGCTTCAGGGATTGGCGCACTTTCCCAAGCGCTGCCTCATGCGCCTCTTTCAGCCTATCTGGACCCAGGTCAACAACGAAGGGTTCTGCGAGCGACCTCTCCAGCGCCTGGTACTCAGCAGCTGAGCGACTTACAAAAGCAACAGGGTCCGTGCCGAACTCGCTTACGGGGTGGCCATTGATGCGGACGTTTGGGTGCTCCAGCGCGTTGGCCAACTCGAAGTTGGTAAAGCCGCGATTGAGGGGCGCATTCTCCACGAATGCAACAAGCGGTCTTCCTGACGCAATTGCGCTCTCAAAGAACTTAGGACTGCCGGCGTTCCACATCATGTCCTGGAGCGCACCGGCATGATTGCCCATAGGCTCGATTCCGCGGCGGTCCATGAAGTCCTTGAACTTCCTCTCGATCTCCCCAAAATCCGGATGATTCTGTGGATTGTGGTAAAGATCGTCTACGTAGCCACCATACGGGGTGTCCCCGATGATGCCGGCTGTATTCCCCACGTCTTTTACGTACTTCTGCGCATTCCGAAAGTTCTTCTCGTTCTGGCTGTCCACACCCGAGAACGCAACGTAATCTTTCCCATGAGGAAGCTCCGGCGGAAGGGTACGCAGCTTCCCGTCCACATACTCCGCGAAGCTTGTTGACGGATCGGGGCCGGAACCTTTTGAGTTCAAGTACTCGATCACGTCATCCATCTGCTGACGGGAGATACTACCACCACTGACCTTGTCCTTCGCGGGTGCCAGGGTGGTTCTGGCGAAATCTTCCATCGAGAAATGTGGCATGCCGTTACTCTCAGGATGCGTGCGCCGGCACGGTGATGCCGGCGACAACGACCATGCCGTTGGCAAGCTTCGAGGCATTATCAGGAACAGCGATGCGCTTCGATGTCAGCACATCTTCCGAGATAATCCCCATGTAGCGCACCGGGCTCGAATTGTCCGTCTGACCTGCAAAGGCATTTATCAGCCCTTCTGCAAGCGCGAAGAAGAAGACAGACATCTCATCAGGATTTCCGATCTCCCTCTTGAACCTGACCATGTCCTCCCAAACACCCGGCGACCCAAGATCGAGGGTGTACACGCTGCTGAACTCGCTGTCGGTTCCAAACGTCTGCCAAGTGCCAACGCACCCTATCCAGCCAACCCGCTCGGTTCCACGCAGAAAGGTGTACTCATACTCGACTGCACCGTTCACGTCGTAATCAATGGCAGGTAGTATTCGAGGTCGCAGAATCGAGACACCGCTTGCTTCGTCAAATGAAGAGCGCTCTCTCGGGACAAAGTTGATAGACATGTTCGTTCCTCAAACTTATGTGCGTCTTACGGCCTAACACGTGTGCCGAAGACTGGATGCGAGGCCTGTTGAGCTGGAGTCGCTTGGAATGCGGTCGGATTTTACCGGCACCCTGCGGCGAACATGAAACGCAAGTGCCGCAATCAACCCGGCTCTGGCACGGATTGAAATACAGCGACTTTCGTCACAATTGCGAGGATTGACGGCAGCCGACCCCACCGGGCTGCTTCAAGCAACAGAGTGCCATCGGAGCGTAGTACGAACAATCAGGGAAATCCGACAAACGCCCGGGAACGGTGCCCCCTGTCACACACCCTGCACCGTCGTGCTGCACGTTCCAGACCCAGCCAGCCCCTGGGTGCTACCGTGAAAGCAGAGAACAGCCAGGAGAATCACGTGGACAACGGAGCCACTCCGTGAACCAGCAGCGGAAGGCCGCGCTGGTACTGGACTTCGCAGGAAACTCCTGCAGCTTTCTAGTGCGAAATTCGGCGTAACTTGTGGAGGCATCCGGCCCCGAGCCCGGAGAGTTCACATAGTCGACGGCCCTCTGAACCTGCTCTGCAGATAGCGGCCCGCCGGCTATGGAGTCCTTCGCACCGCCCAAGGTCGTGCGGGCCTAATCATTGGCAATGAAATTGGTCACAGTCAACGCTCTGGGGCTACGTGCCCGAGCCGTGAGGTCGGATCCGGCTCCTTGAACTTGGACATCCCTACGGCGCGACTATCGGCCCCAAAAAGCGAATGATCGCCCCGTCGAGAGAATCCTGGTGCGATCCGAACGGGCCCACGTCTTCCACCAGAGTGCCGCGGGGTCACATAGCAGACAATCAGGGAATTCCGACACAAGTATCGCGCTGGCATGCTGTCTCAGGGACCCTGCGCTGGCACAACAATGTCGGCGAGCACAACCGGGGCCGACGTGTCCGACCGCACTTCCAGCGGAACCTCCACGCCGGCCTTCTCCAGCGCTTGAGCATCAGTGATAACAAGGTAACGATGGTTACTTCTGACCCTGGACCGGGCGGCATGCGCGAGCGCCAGCCCACTCGCCATACCGCGAAGGAAGTCGAATTCGTTCTCGACACCTTGGATCCTCTCCTTGAAGTCAATCAGCGCTGAGATCAACCCGTCATGCGCGAGATCGAATGTGTACAGCGTCTGATGCCTCCCATCTACAGCCTCATCGTCGCGCCTCCCTTCGAAGCCCAAGCCACCAACACGCCGCTCTTCAATGTAAAAAGCGTAGTGAAGCTGGATCCCGGGATCCCTGACGTCGTGCGAGATAGGTTGCGCGCGTGGCTCAGGAATGGTGACGCCGGTTACCGGATCATAGGCAGATCCATGTCGAGCCTGAAAATTCAGAAGCATTGCCACCCCCTTATTGGAGTTCCAGGCAAAGGTTGTGGCTAGACGCCCAGAGCCAGATGACGCTATCGGAATGTGACCCACGGCACATCTTCAAAGAGCTCACCGGGGAGATGCAGCTTAGCGCACTCAATGCCCGTTCCTTCCTCCGGCTCCAGCTCGATAGGCAACTCTCGCAACCTTCTCTCGACAAACCCTTCGTAGCTTGTCGTAGCATCTGGCCCGGACCCAGGCGACTTAAGGTAGTCAATAACCGCTTCTAGCTGTTGCTCCAAGGTGCGGCCGCGGCGATCCCAATAAGCCGCCTTCGCACCTTCCGGAAGCGCAAGATTCCACTCCGCAAGCGTATCCGCCGAAGCATGCGCAATGTAGAGGGTCGGATGAGATGCGTCGGTCTGCCCGGCAAACGCGTACAGCAGCCCCCGCACCAGCGTTTCAGTTGACTGGGCGGGGTGATGGCTTTACGTCGCCTGCGAAAGTCTCGAGCAGGCCTTCGCCCCGCTTGCGGGCCGAGCTCAGCTCGAAGCGGTGGTATCGCGGCTCCTTGGTCTGGCGCTCTGCCCGCCTATCTCCCAGCAGGTACGCGACGTGCAGATAGGCCGCACTGTCCACGATGTTCCGGTTTTCACTGCTGTCCCAGTACGCCTCCGAGATGCCGTAGTAGGCATAGAGGTTGCCCTTCAACGCCACTTCCCGCATGTGCATCACCCCTTCATGGAACCTGCGGGGCTGCAGTGCGATGCGGTAGCCGTACACGACATTCGCACTGGGGCTTCCGGCCTTCGCCTCGGCGTAGAGCTGCTCCATGCTCAGCGCCTTCAATCGCGCTTCCTCCTTTCGCGTGGGATACCCATGCCTTACCAGCCAGCGGGATTCAGCTTCAGACGTAGCCGTGAGGGGATCTACCCATGGCACTTCGGGCGGTGGGAAGCTGCAGGAGGTGAGCAGCAGGATGAGCAACAGTGCGGCGAGGTGCTTCATGCGTGGGGTCCGGTCCTTGGTGGGTGGTGCGCCTTGTGGGTTACAGGGTGCCAGTGTTGGCACCCGTGCGCATGACGCGTTGGCGGCAGGGTGTGTGATCTGTGCCCTGCGTCTCCGTTTGGGCGTTTCGTGGACACGCGTGGCGCACCCCTACGCGGAGGCCGCTTGCGCCCGTTGCGTGGCCATTGCCACACGTTACATTTCGGGACCCCGTGGCCTGGGCCGCTCGCGCATCGCCTTCCATGCCTCGCCGAAGCACTGCTGCAGTTCCGGGTCCTTCACCCACACGTGCTGCGGGCGCGCCTCCCGCAACAGCAGCAAGGTGGCTTGCGCTTTCCGCATCTGTTCGCCATCGCCGCCGCGGGCCGCCGCCTCGCAGGCGGCTTGGGCTTCAATGACGAAACTGTCCAAGGTGTCTTCCATCGCCCAGATGATGCGCTCCACGTAGGGGATGCCCACGCTTGGCGTGGCGGCGGCGTGGTGCATGGCGTCGCTCAGGCGGATGAGGTGTGCGGGGTGTTCGTACAGCAGCTTGAGCAGGGTGGACGGCATGGGCGGCGGCGGGTCCATCACGCCGGTGTGCGTGGCGGTGCCGTGCTGGGGTTTGTGCCAGGGCCAGTAGGGGCTGTATTTCTGGCGCAGGCGATTCAGCAGGGCGCGCCACTTGGGGAGTTGTTCTGTGCGCGCGGCTATGGGGATTCCACTCATGG
>JAEWLO010000479.1 GCA_023457475.1 Pseudomonadota bacterium
CACGCTGCAGGGCGAAGGCGGGCTGGGCGGGGACTTCCGGCGGCAGATAGTCGCTGGAGGTGCCTGCGCCGCGGATCGCGGCGATCGGCAGGATCAGATCGCCCAGCTGGTTCTTGCGCTTCAACCCGCCGCACTTGCCCAGGAACAGCACCGCTTTGGGCATCACCGCCGACAGCAGGTCCATGATGATGGCCGCGTTCGGGCTGCCCATGCCGAAGTTGATGAGGGTGATGCCATCACTGGTGACGCTGGGCATGGGCCGGTCCAGGCCCTGGATGGGCGCACCGGTGAGCTGGGAGAAAGTGTGCAGGTAGCCGCCGAAGTTGGTCAGCAGCACGTGGTCGCCGAAGCCATCCAGCGGCACGCCGGTGTAGCGCGGCAGCCAGTTTTCGACGATGTCCTGTTTGCTTTTCACTGCTCTCTCTCCTGCCAGCCTCTATGCGTGCGGCAATTCTCCGGTTGCAGGGAGAAATGGCAAGAACCCGATGCGTGCCGGAGGTCACTTGGCAACCGTGCCGGCACCGGCTAGCTTCACGTTTTCGAGTCACGCTTCTCCGGGGATTGCATGCGCACACGATTGACCGTCGGGCTTGGCCTGGCGCTTTTCACCTTGACCGCGCCAAGCGCGCCGGCGGCCTCCCGCTTCGTCGAGGATCCGTACCCCAGCACGTACGCGCCGATCCGCTCGGCACCGGTCCTGATCCGCAACGCCACGGTACTCACCGGCACCGGCACGCGCCTGGAGCGCACCGACGTGCTGCTGCGCGAGGGCCGCGTAGCGGCGGTGGGCAGCGCGCTGGAAGCACCCGCCGATGCGGTGCAGGTGAACGCCGAAGGCAAGTGGGTAACCCCCGGCATCATCGACGTGCATTCGCATCTGGGTGTGTATCCCAGCCCGGGCGTCGGCGCGCACAGCGACGGTAACGAGATGACCGCACCGGTGACCGCCAACGTGTGGGCCGAGCATTCGGTGTGGCCGCAGGATCCGGGCTTCGCGGCCGCTCTGGCCGGCGGCGTGACCTCGATGCAGGTATTGCCCGGCTCGGCCAACCTGGTCGGTGGTCGTGGCGTCACGCTCAAGAACGTCGCCGCCACCACCTACCAGGCGATGAAATTCCCAGGTGCTCCGTGGGGCCTGAAGATGGCCTGCGGCGAAAACCCGAAGCGGGTGTATGGCGGCGGCAAGGGCGTGGCCCCGGGCACCCGCATGGGCAACGTGGCTGGCTATCGGGCCGCCTTCATCGATGCCAGCGAGTACCTGGCCAAGAACAGCCCCAAGAAGGTCAAGAAGAAGCGCTGGTTCAGCGGCTCGGAGAAGGGCGACAGCGCTGGCGATGCCGGTGGCAAGCGCGACCTCAAGCTGGACACGCTGGCCGGCGCGATCAACGGCGACATCCGTGTGCACATCCACTGCTATCGCGCAGATGAAATGGCCACCATGCTGGATCTCTCGAAGGAATTCGGCTTCAAGATCGCCGCGTTCCACCACGGCGTGGAAGCCTACAAGCTGGCCGACCGGCTGGCCGCCGAAGGCGTGTGCGGCGCGCTGTGGGCCGACTGGTGGGGCTTCAAGATGGAAGCCTTCGACGGCATCCAGGAAAACATCGCGCTGGTGGACCGGCCGGCCAACAGCTGCGCCATCGTGCATTCCGATTCGCCCGAAGGCATCCAACGGCTCAACCAGGAGGCTGCCAAGGTGATGGCCAACGCGCGGCGCGCCGGCATGGAGATCGCGCCGGAACGGGCGATCACCTGGCTCACCGCCAACGCGGCCCGCTCGCTGGGCGTGGAGGATCAGACCGGCACCCTGGAGACGGGCAAGATGGGCGACGTGGTGGTCTGGAACGGCAACCCCTTCAGCTCCTATGCGCAGGCCGAGAAGGTCTACATCGACGGCCACCAGGTCTATGACCGTGCCGACGTGAGGCGGCAGCCGCTTTCGGACTTCATGCTTGGCCAGGAGGCACGCCCATGAGCCGTCTGCACGCTTCCGTTCGTCGACGTGCCTGGCTTGCCGCCGCCGTGGCCGCCCTGCTGGGCAGCGCACCGCTGCAGGCACAGGACCTGCTGATCCGAAACGCCACCGTACACACCGCCAGCGCGCGCGGCAGCCTGGAACACAGCGATGTGCTGGTGCAGGGCGGCGTGATCCGCGCGGTCGGTGCCGGGCTGGCTGTACCGGCCGGCGTCACCGTCGTGGAGGCGGCCGGCAAGCCGCTGACCCCGGCCCTGTTCGGCGGCATCACCGATATCGGCATCGACGAGGTCTCCGGCGAGTCGTCCACCGTGCACAGCACGCTGAAGCTGGAAGACCAGCCGCTGCGTCCGGAGTTCGACGTGACCCTGGCCTACAACCCGGCTTCGGTGCTGATTCCGGTGGCACGGCTGGACGGGATCGGCTTCACCGCGCTGGGGGCCAACAGCGGCGGTGGCTTCATCGCCGGCCAGGGCGGGGTGATGCGCCTGGATGGCAGCGCCGACCCGATCGGCCCGCTGGCCCTGTACATCCGCCTCGGGGCGGAAGGGGCCGAACTGACCGGCAGCTCGCGCGCGGCGCAATGGATGCTGCTGGAGCAGATGGTCAGCGAAGCGCGTGGCCGGGTGCCGGCGGATTCACCGCATGCTCTGCTCACTCCGGCCGGCCGCGCCACCTTGGCACGTTATCTGGCCGGCCAGGGCCGGCTGGTCGTCGAAGTGGACCGCGCCGCCGATATCCGCCAGCTTCTGCGCTGGGCCACGCGCGAAAAGGTGAAGATCGCCATCGCCGGCGGCGCCGAAGGCTGGCGGGTCGCCCCGCAGCTGGCCCAGGCCCAGGTACCGGTGTTCGTGGACGCGCTGGGCAACCTGCCGGCCACGTTCGACCAGTTGGGGGCCACGCTGGAGAACGCCGCCCGCCTGCGTGCCGCAGGTGTGCAGGTGAGTTTCGCCCAACGCGACGACGCCTCGCACAATGCGCGCAAGATGCGCCAGCTGGCCGGCAATGCGGTGGCCAACGGCCTGCCCTGGCAGGACGGCCTGGCCGGCCTGACCCGGGTACCGGCACAGGTGCTGGGCGTGGGCGACCGGATCGGCAGCATCGAACCGGGCAAGCTGGCCGACCTGGTGCT
>JAEWLO010000480.1 GCA_023457475.1 Pseudomonadota bacterium
GGCCAGTCCAGTTCCCGCCCCCGGGCATCGCGCAGGACCGGCACCCGGCTGCCATAGCGGGATTCCAGCGCCGCATCGTCATCGATGAAGACGCTGTCCAGGCCGGGAACACCGGCCTGGGCCAGCACGGCCAGGGCCTGGTCGCACAGATGGCAATCGTCGCGCTGATACAAGGTGAACACCGGGCGGCTCCAAGGCAGTAAATGCTGCGCCGCAGCCAGGGCTGAGGACGCGGACAGCATAGAATAGCGCTCCATCCGATACCCGCAGTTTGGCAATCATGGCTGTCAGCACGTTCGACGTTTTCAAAATCGGCATTGGCCCGAGTTCCTCGCACACCGTTGGACCGATGAAGGCCGCCGAACGCTTCGTGCACCGCTGGCTGCTGGACCCGGGCTGCCTGCACGACGTCGTGCGCATCCGGGCGGATGTGTACGGCTCGCTGGCCCTTACCGGACGCGGCCACGGCACCGACAAAGCCGTGCTGCTCGGGCTCGAAGGCCAGCGCCCGACCCTGATCGACCCGGACATCATTCCCGAGACCCTCGCACGGATCCGATCCACCAGACGGATCCGGCTGATGGGCACGCATGAGATCGCGTTCGACGAAAAGCGCGACCTGGGGCTGAACAAGCGCCAGAAGCTGCCTTACCACACCAACGGCATGCGCTTCACCGCCTACGACGCGCAGGAGCAGGTGATCGCCACGCGCGACTACTACTCGGTGGGCGGCGGCTTCGTGGTCAACCAGGACGACGCGGCCGATGACCGCATCGTGCCCGACGAGACCCCGCTGCCCTACCCCTTCAAGAGCGGCGACGAGCTGCTCGCGCAGACCGCACGCAGCGGGCTGAGCATTGCCCAGCTGATGTTCGAGAACGAGAAGTGCTGGCGCAGCGAAGACGAGATCCGCGAGCAGCTGCGCGAGATCTGGAACGCGATGCAGGCCTGCGTGACCCGGGGCATCCGCCAGGAAGGCACGCTGCCCGGCGGCCTGCATGTGTCGCGGCGCGCCCCGGCGCTGTACCGCGAACTGTCGTCCAAGCCGGAAGCGGCCATGCGCGATCCGCTGACCACGCTCGACTGGGTGAACCTGTATGCGCTGGCGGTGAACGAGGAAAACGCCGCGGGTGGCCGCGTGGTAACCGCACCGACCAACGGCGCGGCTGGCGTGCTGCCGGCGGTGCTGCACTACTTCGACCGCTTCTGCCCGGGAGCCGACGAGCAGCGCGTGTTCGATTTCCTGCTGACCTCGGCCGCGATCGGGATTCTTTACAAGGAGAACGCCTCGATCTCCGGTGCCGAGGTCGGCTGCCAGGGCGAGGTCGGCGTGGCCTGTTCGATGGCCGCCGGCGGGCTGGTGGCTGCGTTGGGGGGCAATCCGAGCCAGATCGAGAATGCCGCCGAAATCGGCATGGAACACAACCTGGGCCTGACTTGCGACCCGATCGGCGGGCTGGTGCAGATTCCCTGCATCGAACGCAACGCCATGGGCGCGGTGAAGGCGATCAACGCCTCGCGCATGGCCATGCGCGGCGACGGCAAGCACAAGGTCTCGCTGGACAAGGTGATCAAGACCATGCGCGACACCGGCCGCGACATGCAGGACAAGTACAAGGAAACCAGCCGTGGCGGACTGGCGGTGAACGTCATCGAGTGTTGAGGGAACACCGGGCGGCGTCCGTAGCGCATGGCTCTGCGCGGCCAAGGACACGTAGCGCCGGGCTCTGCCCGTCCAAGCACACGCAGCGCCGGGCTCTGCCCGGCTCACGCAGTGAGAGGTTATCCTCGAGTTTCCCCCACTGGAGACCGCCATGCGCATTCTGGCCGCCGCCCTGCTTGCCTGCCTGCCCCTCACCTGCCTGGCCGCCGACACCTACGACGCCCGCCTGCAGGGCTTCGACTACGGTTGGCCGGTCAAGACCTTCAGCTTCGATTCGCAGCGCCAGCCGCTGGAAATGGCCTATCTGGACGTGCCGGCCAGCGGCCGACCGATCGGCACGGTTGTGCTGCTGCACGGCAAGAATTTCTGTGCCGGCACATGGAAGGAAGCGATCACCGCACTGAGCGCCGCAGGCTACCGGGTGATCGCGCCGGACCAGATCGGGTTCTGCAAATCGAGCAAGCCGCTGCGCTACCAGTACTCGTTCGGGCAACTGGCCGCCAATACCCAGGCACTGCTTGCGCACCTGAAGCTGGATACCGCGAAGGTCGACCTGGTAGGGCATTCGATGGGCGGCATGCTGGCCACGCGTTTCGCGCTCCAGTACCCGCAGCAGCTGCGTCGGCTGGCGCTGGTCAATCCGATCGGCCTGGAGGACTGGAAAGCGAAAGGTGTGCCATGGCGCAGCGTGGATGCGTGGTATGCCAATGAACTGAAGACCAGCTTCGACAGCATCAAAAAGTACCAGCTCGACGTGTACTACAGCGGCGAATGGACGCCGGAGTACGAGCACTGGGCGCGCATGCAGGCCGGCATGTACGCCGGGCCGGGCAAGCAGGCAGTGGCGTGGAGTCAGGCGCTGACCTCGGACATGGTGTTCAACCAGCCGGTGGTGTACGAGCTGCCGAATCTGCGTGTGCCGACCACGCTCTTCATTGGCCAGAAGGACCGCACCGCGATCGGCCGCGACCTGGCTCCGGCCCCCTTGAAGGCCACACTGGGGGACTACCCCGCGCTGGGCAAGGCCGCCGCCGCAGCCATTCCAGGGGCGATGCTGGTGACCTTCGACGAACTGGGGCATTCGCCGCAGGTGCAGGATCCCGCACGGTTCAATGCGGCGTTGCTGGAGGCGCTGGCCGCCAGGTAGAGCCACGCCCTGCGTGGCTTCGTGATGCTGGAAC
>JAEWLO010000481.1 GCA_023457475.1 Pseudomonadota bacterium
AGCCACGCAGGGCGTGGCTCTACGGCATTCCGGTGCCACACGTAGAGCCACGCCCTGCGTGGCTGCGGGATCAGAGTTCGCGCACCCAGATGTTGCGGTAACTCACCTTGGAATCGTGCTCCTGCAGGGAAATCGGCGCGCAGTCATGGGGCGCGTAGGAGGGCGCACCGATGTACTCGGTCTTACCGGACAGCACCGTGTCATCCTGCACCAGCACGCCGTTGTGCAGCACCGTAATGCGCGCAGGCGACACCAGCCCACCTCCCGCCGAGAAGCGCGGCGCTTTCCAGATGATGTCGTAGGCCTGCCACTCGCCTGGCGCGCGCGAAGCGTTCACCAGCGGAATCGCCTGCTTGTACATGGAACCGGCCTGCCCGTTGGGATAGGTCGGGCTGTTGTAACTGTCGAGCACCTGAAGTTCATACCGGTCCTGCAGGAAGATGCCGCTGTTGCCGCGGTGCTGGCCCTCGAAACCACGGGTTTCAGTGGGCGTGCGCCATTCGACATGGAGCTGGACGTCGCAGAAGGACTGCTTCGTCCGGATCCCCTTGCTGCCAGGAACCACCGTCAACGCGCCATCGGCGACCTGCCAGGGCACGCGACCGCCCTGCTCCGATTCCCAGGCGGAAACGTCTGCACCATTGAACAGCACGACCGCATCGGAAGGTGCGGCACCTGCGGGCGTGGTGACCGTCGCAGGCACGGGCTTCCATACTTCGGTCTTCGACGGATCGCGTACTGCGTCGCCGCCGGCGAGCGCGAATGCAGGTGCCGCGGTCAGCAGGCAGGCCGCCATCAGGAGGGGTCTGGTCATCGTGGTTCCGGTAAGAGGGTGATGAGGTGTGGTCGGTCAACTGGTGGCCCACGCGGGCGTGCCGGGGACATAGGCCACATCGCCGTCGTAGCGACCTGGCACGGCGACAAACTGCAGCGCTTCGGTCGCGCCGATCTTCGAAGTGAAATACCCGAAGATGGCCAACTGCTTGATCATCGTGAAGGGATGCAGCGTCGGCTCGGCCGCTTCGGCGTCGCCCGCCTTGCTGACCTCGTCGGCCTTTTTCCTGGCCTCCCCATCCAGCGCGCGCAGCAGTTCGGTGCGGGCCTGCGGAGTCAGCGACACAAAGCGGCCACCGGCGCGCTTGTCGATGTCAGCCAGGCCGGCACGGAAGCTCGCCTGCTGCTTCGGGGTGTAGCAGCCGGTGACGAACTGCGCCATGAACAGCCCGGTGGCGGCATCCTTCGCACCGGGCGTCTTGGTCCGCGGCAGGATGGTGTCGGCAATCTCGTCCAGCGTGGCCACGTCCGCATCGGAGAAGCTGTTGTTCGCCGGGGCGGCCGGCAACGGTCCCTGGGCAAGTGCGGGCAGGCCGACCAGCGCCGCACCGGTGGCGGCCACGATCATCTTCAGCAGGTCGCGACGGTCCATCAGAGGTTCCCCGCTTTCAGTTCGCGCACCGCATGGTCGGCTGCCCGTGCGGTCAGCGCCATGTAGGTCAACGAGGGATTCACGCAGGCACTGGAGGTCATGCAGGCTCCATCGGTCACATATACATTCGGCGCATCCCAGACCTGGTTGTGCTGGTTCAGCACGGAGGTCTTGCGGTCGCGGCCCATGCGCGCTGTGCCCATTTCGTGGATGCCCTTGCCCGGAGCGTAATCGTTGTCGTAGGTCTGCACGTCCTTGACGCCCGCCGCTTCCAGCATCTCGGCAGCATCGGCGGCCATGTCTTTCCGCATGGCCGTTTCATTCGAGCGCAGAGAGACGTCCATGGCCAGAATCGGAAGGCCCCATTTGTCCTTGCGCTCCGGATCGAGGCGGATCGTGTTGTCGTGGTGCGGCAGCATTTCGCCGAAGCCGGTCATGCCGATGCGCCAGTCGCCCGGCAGGGTCAAGGCTTCCTTCAGGTCGGCCCCGATGTTCATTTCGGCGATCTCGCGCGACCACCCGTTGCGGCTGGCACCGCCCTGGTAGCCGAACCCACGCAGGTAGCCGCGCTTGTCCGCGGCCACATTGCGGAAACGGGGAATGTAGAAACCGCAGGGACGACGACCGAAGTAGTACTTGTCGTCGTAACCCTCGACACGGCCGGAGGCACCGGCCCCGAAGTGATGGTCCATCACGTTGTGGCCGAGCTCGCCCGACGAAGAACCCAGGCCGCCCTCCCACACATCGGTGGCCGAGTTCATCAGCAGCCAGGTCGAGTTGAAGGACGAGGCGTTGAGGAAGATGACCTTGGCCGTGTACTGGTAGGTCTGCCCGCTTTCGGCGTCGATGATCTCCACACCGCGCGCGCGCTTGGTGTTCTTGTCATAAAGGATCTCCTTCACGATCGAGAACGGCCGCAGGGTCAGGTTTCCGGTCTTCATGGCCGCCGGCAGCGTTGCCGACTGGGTGGAGAAATAGGCACCAAAGGGGCAGCCCAGGATGCACTTGTTGCGGTACTGGCAGTTGACGCGGCCCTGTTCCGGCTTGGGCTGGGTGATGTTGGCGGTGCGCGAGTGGATCAGGTGCCGTGTGCCGCCGAACGCGTTCTTGATCCGTGCGGCCACGTCCTTCTCGACAATGTTCAGCGGGACCGGCGGCAGGAACTCGCCGTCCGGCAGGACGTCCAGCCCCTCTCGCGTGCCGGCGATACCGGCGAACTTCTCCACATGGTCGTACCACGGGGCGATGTCGGCGTAGCGGATCGGCCAGTCGGCGGCGATGCCGTCCTTCAGGTTCGCCTCGAAGTCCAGGTCCGACAGACGGTAGCTTTGCCGCCCCCACATCAGCGAGCGTCCACCGACGTGATAGCCGCGGAACCAGTCGAAGCGCTTGGTCTCGACATAAGGCGACTCCTTCTCATCGGCCCACATGCCCATCAGATTCTCGACGAGGCCGTAGTCGCGTTTCAGCACCGGAAAGTCGGCCTTCATCGCCTGGGTGGGCCGGTTGCGGTGCGGGAAGTCCCACGCCTCCTTCATCGCATTGGTGTAGTCCTTGACGTGCTCGATATTGCGCCCACGTTCGAGCATCAGGACCTTGAGGCCTTTCTCGGTCAGTTCCTTCGCCGCCCAACCGCCACTGATTCCGGAGCCGACGACGATCGCGTCGTAATGATTGTCTGCCATGGGTTACATCACCTAGGTGGATATCGTTTCAGACGTCGCAGAGGCGGATCGCCTCGCGGAGCGAGCCGACGGGATCCGGAGCCGCAGGCATGAATTCCTGCGCCAGGTACCCATCGAAACCGGTGTCGCGGATCGCGCGACAGATGGCGGGATAGTTCAGTTCCTGTTGGTCGCCGATCTCGTGCCGGCCCGGCACGCCCGCGGTGTGGTAATGCTTGAAGTGCGCGTGATGCCTGCCAATGGTGGCGATGATGTCGCCTTCCATGATCTGCATGTGGTAGATGTCGTACAGCAGGCCGAAGTGGTCCGAGCCCAGGCGCTGACACAGCTCGACGCCCCAGGCGGAGCGGTCGCACAGATAGTCCGGATGATCGACCCGCGAGTTCAGCAGCTCCATCACCAGCACCACGCCCTTTTTCTCAGCGTGCCCGAGGATGCGCTTGAGCCCGGCTTCGGCATTCGCCATGCCCTCCTGGGGGTCCATGCCGTTGCGATTGCCGGAGAAGCAGATGAGGTTCCGGTAGCCGGCCTCGGCCACCCGGTCAATGTGCTTTGTGTAGCGCGCAACGAGCTCATCGTGGAACTCCCGGCCGGCGAAGCCCTTGGTCAGGCCCAGCTCCGCGCCGTTGCACATCGAGCTGTCCACGCCGTGCGCCTTCAGGGTGGGCCAGTCCTCCGGCCCCACCAGATCGATGGCGGCGAAGCCGAGGCCCTTCACTGTCTGGCACAGCTCGGCGACGGACTGTTTCGGGAAGGTCCAGCGGGCAACGGAGTGCTTCAGATTGCCTTTGAGCGGAGCGGCAGCCGCCAGCGCCGGCAGCACGCCCGCCGCACCCAGGCCGAGGCTTCCGGCCACCGCCAGGCGCAGGGCGTCGCGCCGCGTGAATCCCGGTGTCGGTGACGGTTCGATCGAATGGATGGACATCCACCTGCCGGCCTCCCAACCGGTATCAAACGCAACGATTTCACAGCAATGCAATCGATTGCACCATAAGGGACTAAATCGATCCAATGCAAGCCGCAGTGCACGAAAATGGATGTTGCAGAGCACAAGCGCGCGTGTACCCTCGCTCATTCCAACGAGATGCCCACCGAGCGTAGAGCCACGCCCTGCGTGGCTGGAGGCAACCGACTCGCCTGACGGCCAGATGTCCATTATTCAGGACACACCCAACATGATGTGGCATATTGCGGACAGCGGCAATGACCACTATAACGGACATCATGGCTAAAGTGTGTACAATACCGGACATGAAAGACGTCATCCTGCTACGCCTCGCGGACCAGATCAGGGAGATGCGTACCCAGCGCGGCCTGAGTCAGTCGGCGTTGGCGGCTGCAGCGCGAGTGAACCGAAAAACGATCATCGAGCTGGAAAAGGGGTCGTCCGGCATCGCACTCGGTACGGTTGTCGCGGTATTGGAGTGCATGGGCGGCGAGCTCAGCGTGGTGCCTGTCTCAAAGCCGACAACGGCCGAAGTGAGGTCACTGCTGGGATTGGCCGCGCCTCAGCTGCCCCTCGCGCGTCATTCCCTTGCGCGCACGACCAAGCCGGGCAGCCCGTCATCGCGAGCAAAATGATGGCCAAACGCACATCCATGACGGTATCCACGCCGCAGGGCCCGTCGGGGCAGCTGGATTACATCGGGTACTACGCGTTCAACTACGCGGCGGCCGCCTCCCCCGCCTCCGCAGTGTCACTGGGCATGCCGGTACGCCTGGAGCCGTACGAAGATCATGAGCCCATGGCCATCTTCCAGATGAACCTTCCGGAGGGCCACATGCTGGAAATGCTGCAGCATCGGTTCGGGAAGACCACAGAGCTTGATCCCATGCTGCTGCTGGCGATGACGGGGGGTGACGCAGGCATTGGTCGCGTCTCGCTCGCAAGTCCCGACTTCACGTCCGGCGACGCGGTGGGCGTGGAACTCTCGCAGGTGTTGGCCGACCAGGGAACGGGCGACCTGTTCCAGGAGCTGGCGGACGCCTACCTGATGCGGTCTGGCGTCTCTGGCATGCAGCCGAAGCTGCTGGTGCCAGAGCAGACCGGCGCCGTGTTCGGGAAGGCCTTCATCCCCACGCGGGAACTCATCGTCAAAACGGAAGGGGCTCACTTCCCGGGCCTGGCCATCAATGAATACCTTTGCATGTCCATTGCCAGGGAAGCGGGCATTCCAGTACCCGAGTTCTACCTGTCCGCGGACGGGAAGCGCTTCGTCATGCGCAGGTTCGACCGTACCCAGACAGGCGTCCCCATCGGGTTCGAGGACACCGCCGCTCTTGCTGGACTCAATGCGAAAAGCAAATACAGCCTCAGTTACGAACAGGTGGCGGTGCTGCTCGACCTCTACTGCTCGGTCGAGCACCGGCAGACGGCATTGGCGCAACTCTTCGATCAAGTTGCGCTGTCCGTCATGGTGGGCAACGGTGATGCGCACCTGAAGAACTTCGGTGTGACCTACGAGGATCCTGACAAAGGCAGCGTAAAAATGTCGCCGGCTTACGACATTGTCTGCACCACCTGCTATCAACCCAGTGACGTACTCGCACTGACGCTGAATCACCAGAAAGGCCTGATGGCGGCCAGGGCGGACCTGGAAACGTTCGGGCGGAACACCTGCAAAGTCGCCGACCCGCTGGGGCGGATCGCCCGGTTGGTGGAAGCCATGCACGTGGTCATGTACACCGAGAGTCACCTGATCGACCAGGTCCGGGGATTGCGGCAGTGCTTTGAGCCGTCGTTGGCGCGGTTCGACAAGCTGGTAGCCGGACATGTCCCGGCCCGGCTCAGCCTGTAGCCCGACTGTCCACGGCTCGCCTGTCGTCAATCCCCCGACGCGTAAAGCAACGCGATATCACGGTGATGCGACTCGCACTGCGGCCCCTCTTCTTTGACCACCGCCCTCTTGGCCTCCAGCAACACCACGCAGCCATTGGCGAAGTGGTATTCGCGGTCACCGCCCGCAGCGGTCTTCTGCACCGGCACCTCATCCATCGGCCGCGTTGCCGGTGGTGCTGGCTCTGCGTGTGTTTCTTCGGTTTCAGCGGGCGCGCTGGGAGGTTCCGTCGCATCAGGCGTGGACGGAGGCGGAGCAGTGCACGCGCACAGCAGAACCGGGAAACACAGCAGCAGACGCTTCATGACGTTGTTCTCCAGTGGCAATCACGGAGAACAACGTAGCTCCAGGCACGCCAATGCCGGGTCAAGACACTGCAGGGGGTGCAGGGTGAAGCGCGCTACCAGCGCCAATCCGCCACGACACCCACCGTCCTGGGCGCATTGATGCCCGCATACCAGGTGCCGTCGTAACCGAACAATGAGTTCGTGTAGGCGCTCGTGACGAAGGCCCGCCGGTCCGTGATGTTGTCGGCGTACAGCCGCACGCTCCAGGACGTGGATTCCCACCCGACCTGCAGGTTGCCGGTCCAGTAGGCCGGCTGCCTGGCGATGTTCTGCGCATGCAGGGCCATGTCGCCGACGCCCTGCAGCTCGCCGCGCAGCAGCAGGCCACGCCAGGGACGCCAACCGACCGCCAGCGACGCATCCCAGTCGGGCACCAGCTTCACCGGGCCGCCGGCGAGATTGACCAGGCCATACGTGTAGTCGGTGTACTCGGCATCGACCACACCGACGCTGGCGGTGATGTCCCAGCCCTCGGCGGGCCGTGCGCTGAGCTCGACCTCCACACCGCGCGTGCGGATGGACGCATCGGTGGTGATGAGCGTCGTGGACACCACCTTGCCCTGGGCGTTGTACAGAATGCTGTAGTCCTGCCACTGGTCCGCCTCGGTCTGGAAGAGCGCGACGCCCAGCATCACGCGTCCGTCGAGCCAGACCGCCTTCGCGCCCATCTCGTAGGTCCACAGCGATTCAGCGTCGTAGCGCGAATAGTCCCTGTCCACCGAGGCACTGGCGGCGGCCAGGTTGAATCCGCCGGGGATCCAGCCTTTTGCCACCGATGCATAGAGCAGCCAGTGATCGGACGGCTTCCAGTCGATCCACATGCGTGGCAGCACATCGTCATACGTCTCGCGCAGCTGTTCTTCCGGGAATGCGAAGACACCCAGCGCGCCCAGGTCCAGTGCGCCGGCCTGCTGCGCCTTGCTGCGCTCGGCGCGCTCGTAGCGCACGCCCGCACCCACGCGAACGCGTTCCGCCACGGGCACGGTCGCCTGCGCGAACACCGCATGGTCGCGTGCCTCGGCCGATTGCGCAGGCGCGTAGCGATAGTCGTCCAGACCCCCGGGACCGACCAGCGTGGACAGCCGCTTCTCCCGCTCGTCGCGGTAGTGGTTGTAGCCCACAACCCAGCGCACGGTGGCATCGTCGCGAGACGACCAGCGCGTCTCCAGATTCAGATATCGCTCGTCGTCGGCATGCCCGCCGGCCGACATCGGCGTGGCCGTCATGTCCAGGTCGGTGCCGAACGAGCGTTCCTCGACGTCCCGCCATGAGAGCGCCACATCCAGGACGGATGAGTTGAACGCGTGCCGCAGACTGGCTCCGATGGCCACCTCGTCTTCCTCGGTGCGCTTGGGCGCGTCGTGCAGCAACTCGCTGCGGCCAATGCGGCGTCCACCATTGAAGGCATCCGCGTAGTTCGCGTCGTACACCGCGCGATCCATCGGCAGGAACTCCTGTTCATACAGGCCCGGCGCACGCAGGGACGACACGTAGGCGAGCAGGTCGACGCGCGTGTGCTCGCCGGGCTGCCAGCGCAGCTTCCCCTGGGAGAACACGTCGCGGATCTCCCCCGCTTCGCCGATCGAAGAGACAGGATTTCCCACGTAGCTGTCCGTCTGTCCGCGCGCCAGTACCAGCGACCCGCCGAGCGTCGAGGTCAGCGGGCCGGACACACGCACACGGCCGTCCAGTCCGGTCCCATGGCCGAAGCGTTGGGCATCAAGCACGGCCTCGGCCTCGAGCACGTCGCCCGGGGCACGGGTCTGGATCAGCACCAGCCCGGATTCGGTATTGGCGCCGTACAGCGTGCCCTGGGGGCCGCGCAGCACCTCCACCTGCTCGGCAAAGCCCAGCGCCTGGTCGGTAGGCTGACGGAACGGAATACCGTCGATATAGACCGCCGCGCGGTTGGCGATGAAGGGATTGGACTCGATGCCACGGATGGTGATGTAGGTGCCGCCCACCTGTCCGATCTGGTTGAAGTGCACGTTGGGCACGTAATCGTCGATGTCCCGCAGCGAATCGATCCGTGCATCACGGATGAAGGCTTCGGTCAGCACGGTGGCCGCCACCGGTGCGTCAGCCAGGGTGTCCTGCGTCCGGGTGGCCGTCACCACCACCTTGTCGAGCGACGTCGCACTCGCGGCGGGGCCGTCGTCGGCCCATGCCGCCGTACTTCCCATCGTTGCCATCACCATCCCGATCGATACCGCCAGCACGCCGCGTTGCACTCGACATTTCTCCTGTAGGAAGTCCGTTCCGCATTATCGGAGCGCGCCTGCGCCCCGCATCACGCTTCGCTTGCGCTGTCCGGCATTTCGCATGCGCCACTGGGCATGGCGCGCACGAACGCCTGCGGACGGACGCCGAACTGACGCTGGAACGCATTGGAGAAGTGGGCGGGGGCATACCCCACCCGGTGCGCCGCCGCACTGACGCTGAGGCCTTCGAGCAGGTGGTCGCGGGCGACCTGCAGGCGCCGCCACGTCACGTAGGAGGCGATCGACATGCCGAACTGCTGGCGGAAGACGTCGGTCAGGGTGCGCACGTTGACGCCGACCTGGCGCGCCAGCCGGGCCAGCGACGGCGGGGCCGCCAACTGCGTCTCGAGGAGTTCGCGCGCGCGATGCGCATGCACGATGTGCCGTGATGGCGGTGCCACGCGTTCGGCCTCACCGTTGAGCCAGGTCCAGACGACGGCCATCAGCTCGAGCGAGCGCGCCTCGAGTGCCATCGCGCGGGCATGGCCCTGGAACCACGGATCAAGCGGTGCGCACAGTCGAGCCAGCACAGCGGCGGGCACGGAGGAGGTCGCCCGCATGGCAGACCCTTCGCTCAGGCGACGGATCACCTGATTCACGTGGTCCTCCTGCGTTTCGCCCGTCGGCAGCATGAGGCCGCAGGAACGGTTTGGACCGGCCGCCAGCCGGGTCGTCGCCTGGACCTCCTCTGCACAGTAGACGGCAGTCAGGCCCATGCCGGGCAGCGTGAACTCGCCCCGTCGGCCCGCCGACGTGTTCAGCGTTGCCACGCCCGCCGCAAGGTGCAGGCCCGCGGGCAACACCACGTCGTAGGCCACGGGCTGGTCCAGGTGCTGTGTCGAGTGCCAGCACACGCCCCGGCTCACCTCATCGGTGAGCAATACGCTGTCGCTGCTCGCCGCACGCGATATCGCTTCGAGTCTATCCGCCTTCATGTCGTCTCCGCCTGCAAGGACTGCTGGCGGAACGGCTGGCAGGCTTGAAGGATACCGCTGTTGCAGGCCCTCCTGAAAGCACAAAGCCCCGGAATGCGCGGGGCACTCCGGGGCTTAGCAGGTTGACACCTTACGCGTAGGACATCAGAACGGAATGTCGTCGTCCGCGAAGTCGTCCATCGGCGGAGCCTGCTGCGGCTGCTGCTGCGGGCGCTGCTGCTGGCCGTAGCCACCGCCGCCGCCGCGCTGACCGCCGCCACCGCCACCGCCACCGTACTCCTGGCGCGGAGCCTGCTGGCGCTGCGGGCGATCGCCGCCGTAGTTGCCACCGCCACCACCACCACCGCCGCCGCCTTCACCGCGGCCGCCCAGCATCTGCATCTCGTCGGCGATGATGTCGGTGGAGTACTTCTCCACGCCGTCCTGGCCGGTGTACTTGTCGTAGCGCAGGCTGCCTTCCACGTAGACCGAGCTGCCCTTGCGCAGGTATTCGCCGGCGATCTCGCCGAGCTTGCCGAAGAACACCACGCGGTGCCACTCGGTGCGCTCCTGCTGGTTGCCGTCCTTGTCCTTGCGGACGCTGGTGGTGGCCAGGCTGATGCGGGTGATGGCCATGCCACCCTGGGTGTACTTCACGTCCGGGTCGTTGCCGAGGTTGCCGACCAGGATGACTTTATTGATGCCGCGCGCCATAGGGTTGCTCTTCCGTTGTTCGAGGGCAGGACTGGGAGATTACACACTCCGGGGGACCCGGAGCACCGGCCGCCCTTGGGAATCTGGGGGGATGACTGAACGGCCTATTCTATCACCGCTGCCCGCCCGGGCCCGGTCAGGCTTTTCCTCGCCGTGCCCCCTTCCCTAAGGCCGGGGAGCTTGTCAGGCCCCGCCTGAGTGACCTCAGTTGCTGTCGCCCCCGCTGTTCCCAGCCTCCGAGGCTCCAAAGGGGCGGAGGGAGGGCCTTCACCTGCGGCGGGGGTGGATCACCGCGTGCAGGTAGGGTCGCATCCCTATCGACTGCCGATAACGCTGGGAACCCCGGTGGGGCATGCCCCCGAACGAAGCCGCGCTTCAGCTCGAAGGTCCTGCGTTCGCCGCGCGTGGCTCCGCTGTCGGCGGTCGTTTAGCAACCGACCCTACCGGATGACGCACGGCACGATGGTCCGGATGGCACACAGCACCATGATCAGGAACCGCGCGCCTCGCAATGCCCCCGAACGCCACCTTGCGCGTTCACCGCGCTATCGCGGCCTTCACCACTTCGGCCACGTCGGTGTTATCGATGTAACTGCCATCATTCCAGCCCACATGGGCCCGGTAGCCGGTGTCGTTACCTTTCACCCGGTCGCCGAACCGCTCCGCCCCCACACCCTTCGCCCACAGGGGCACCAAGGCATTGGAATGGTTCCCGGTCGGGCGGAAGCTGAAGCCCGGCATCTTCCCGCGCCCATTGTTCTGCACCGGCGCGAACGCCACCTTCTGGGCCTCCGACCCCATCGGCAGACTGTTGTCATGGTCGGTGGTCACGATCAACAGGTTCCGCTCCCAGCCACCGTTCGCTTCGATCCAGGCCACAACCGCAGAGACCGCGTTGTTGAAGTCCACGGTCTCCTCGATCAGCCGGCCATACTGGGGCTGCTCTCCACACTCCCCGTAATGCCATTCGGTGCCACACGAACTGGTATGGGCGGACCAGTCGGTCGCCCCACCCTCCACCATCAGGAACAGGCCCCTGTCCGAGCGGCGCTTGAGGAAGTCCAGTGCGCCGCGGGTCATGGTGGCCAGGTCAGGTACGGAGTCGATTGCCCGCGTTCCGGAGGGCTGGCGGGCATTGGTACCCACTACCTTCTCCTGCCGCGCCTGCTGCAGCGTGTTGGCCACCTCGGCCACGCCGATCAGCGGGCGGTCTGCCGGCAGCTTGCCCTCGGCGAGACGGCTGAAGTCTTCGCGGCTGCGGATCAACCGCCACGGACCGGCCGGGTTGTTGCCGATGGTCGTGCCGGCCTGGAGCTGCTGCCAGTCTTCTTTCGACACGTACTGCCACTGCGTATCGCAGCCATCCAGGCTGTTGGGCACCGGCACCTGCGGGCACGGCTTGCCGTTGACGTCATAGCCCGGGCCGCCCGCGCCCATCACCAGGTCCATATGGCCTTGTGACAGCATCTGGTGGGCCAGCGCGTGGTAGTTGTTGCGAGACGCGTTCTGCGCGGCGAACGCGGCCGGGGTGGCGTGCGAAAACGGCACCGTGGTGACCACGCCGGTGGCCATGCCCCGGCGCTTGGCGTACAGGCTGCTGTAGTCCACCGGCTTGCCGTTGTTGTCGTAGTTGATCGCGTTGTTGTAGGTCTTCACGCCCGAGGACAGCGCGGTACCGGCGGCAGCGCTGTCGGTGGCCACGGACGCCAGGTACTGGTAGCCCACGAACGGCAGGTCCAGCGCGGGCACTTCGGTCGTATCCCATGCGCGCGCCGGGTCGTAGCTGATCGACTGGGTCTGCTCGCCGGTGGGCTGGCCGCTGCTGTTGAGGGGGTACGTGGTCACGCCGTAGCGCTGCGGGAAGTTCGCATACGGTGCGCCTTCGCGGCTTCCGTACTGCCAGTAGGCGGCGGCGTCCCAGGTTCCCCAGCCTGCGCCGTCGTTGATCATCACGATGATGTTGCGGGGCTCAGTGCGCGGCTCGGCGATGGAAGTGGTGCCAACAGATTGGCAGCCGGCGAGGCCGGCGCACAGCAGCAGCGATGCGCTGCGCAGCAAAGAATTGGGTTTCATCAGTTTCCAGCGGAAAAAAGCGGAGGGAAGAACCGCAAAGGGCCGAGAACGTTATATCGTAACAATGTTACCGAACGACGAGCGGACGGCTCGGGCGTCTCCGCCAACTAATGACGCGCCGGTTTCTCCGTTTGGTAACGACGCGCAGGCACCTCCCCCGGTAACGACGCAATGGCGTGCCTGCCGGTAGGGTCGCATCCCTATCGACTGCCGATGGCGATCGGGACATCGGTGGGGCATGATCTTCGAACGAAGGCGCGCTTCAGTTCGAGGGTCACGCGTTCGCCGCACGTGGCACTGCTATCGGCAGTCGTTTGGGAAGCGACTCTACCGTTCAACCGCCCGTGTGATGGTGTCAGCGGTTGCCGCAACCTGGTCTTGGCCGCTGCCACTCCACAGCTCTGGCCCCGAACATGCCCTTCTGCACTTGGAGCTCGAAGACATCCCCTGCCTTCAATAACGACAGGTCCATGATCATGGAGCGGTACTTCACCGCCACAGCCCGCTCAGCACCTGCGCCTGGTAACGCGATCGCTGCCTCCAGCGTCCGCACGGTGCCATGAGGGTTGGCGTCCACGGATTTGAGGAGATAGCACTGAGTCACCGTCTCAGATCCCCTCCCCCCTAGAACGGCCGCACTCCCGAAGAACAGCTGGCTGGCGAGAAAACCAAACAGCGCCGCACCGAGAAGATAAAGAAGGCTGTTCCTCGAAAAGTCCTCACGTGTCCGTTCCATTCTGCGCGAGCCCACCGCCAAGCCGCCGAAGATGAGCGCCGCAACGCCCATCCACACCCAAACGCGAGCGAACGCCAGCCACACCTCCGGCACAAAGAACGCCCAACGATAGTAGGCTCCAGGAATCGAAACAATCAGCACCAACAGCACAAGCACCCCGACGACAACCGGCTCCCATCTCGAACGGGTTCCCTTTCTCGACTGCGGGCGCACTTCCACCTTGATGGAAGACCCGTCGTAAAAGTCCTCCCGGCACATGGCCTCCCCCGTGGCCTTAAGCTCGGCCTCCGGAATGGTCCATCCATCGCCGTCATCAAGCATTTGGACCGCATAGGACCATTGGCCGTCGTCCGATTGCGCCATGCCGAGAACAGCTCCACGTCGCCCCACGAGCGAGGCAATGTTCCTGCGCCCGCCGATCACCTCGACGACGTCATAGAACGCAAATGCTGGCTTTGAATCCTTGGTCATCTGAGGCCGCCCCTTCAGCCGCTCGATCCGCCGGCATATGTACCATGCCGCTGCGCATCCCGGGCGACTATGGATATCCTGCCAAGGGGCACTAGGTTGGAGAGGTGATCCGATGAGCCAGTCCCCCGGTAGGGTCGCGTCCCCATCGACTGCCGATAACGGCGGGAACACCGGTGGGGCATGACCATCGAACGCAGGCGCGCTTCTCTCCAGCGGTCATGCGTTCGCCGCACGCTGTACCGCTATCGGCAGTCGTTTGGGAACCGACCCTACCGCGCCGGGACCGCGAAGCCACGCAAGGCGTGGTGCTACGTCAGCCGAGGGCCTTGGCAACGCGGCATGGTCCACGACTGTGAGTGACCCCGGTGCGGTCGCACATTAGCCGGAAGGTTCGAATCGGCTGGAGGCTAGCCATGCAAGCAACGCGCTTTACGACGCGGATCACGCATCGCGACGCGGGGGTTTGGGACGCAAGGGAATGCGGGCTTCACGGCTGCAGAGGAAGCTGACGGCATTGGCTCGCAGTGTGCCGCGACCCGCACGTAGTGACATGCCATGCGTGTCATCGCGGTGCCTGACCTCACCTGACGTAGAGCCACGCCCTGCGTGGCTTCGCGGTGCCGGATCGAAAAGCAGCCAGCCAGGGCGTGGCTCTACGCTTCGCTTGAGAGTGCGAGGACACGCATCGCGTGTCCCTACACGGGTTTGGATTCGTGTCGCGCTGATGGGGCCCCATCAGCCACGCAGGGCGTAGCGCTACGGCGCGGCCGGTGGCTCTTCTGGTGTGAGGATCAGCGACCTGCCGTCGTACCTTACGGTCAGCCAGGTGTCCGACTTGAAGCCCAGCAGGAACAGCCAGAGCCCGCGCAGCCGGATGGCGGGGACGCGGAATTCTCCTTCCTCGTAGCCGCCCATGTAGCGCAATGCGCCGATGTGCAGCCGATGCGGCATGCGCTTGTACCACCTGCGCCGGTAGTACCGGACTTCAGGCTGGGCTTCAGTCTGGGGCGTGGAATCCATCTCGGTTACAGGTACGTCTGCGCTCTCGTCATGCATGCGTGGCCTCCTTGGGAAAAGGCCCTTGCTGCACCCCGGGGAGAGAGGGCAGCAAGGGAGTCGGGCGCTTGAACACCGCTAGCAAACCAAGACGGAGTGACGTATTTCCACGAGGGTGTTTTATTTCGCCATACACCCGACATTTGACACACACACTTTCGGTTCACTAGGAGTGTTCAATCTCCCGGGCACACCATGCGCTTTTCCAACGACGTTGGGGGCGCGATGTTGCGTCGGTATTTTGGCGCGGTTGGTGGTGGGATTTTGGGGTGCGACGTATCTGGCACTTGGATGGGGGCTTCGCTTTGGGGTCATGCCTTCCCGGGCGTTGTGTCGTTATCGGCAGTCGATTGGGATGCGACCCTACCGGGCCTTCGTTTTCACCTTTGAGGTTGGGTGACGTGTCTGGCTGCTTTGGGGTGTCGCGAATGCACTTCGGGGGCGGCTGCGCTGGGCGGCGATTGCTGTCGTATTCAGTCCTGTTGCCGCGCGGAGTTTCCGGGCATGGCATCATTACCGGCAGTCGTCCCCTGTCGTTTCTGCCATGACCATTCGCGGCAAAGCCACGTCCCTCGATATCGCCCACCTGGCCGGGGTTTCCCAGCCCACGGTGTCACGGGCGCTCCGTGGCAGCCCGATGGTGAACCCGGAAACCCGCGAGCGCATTCTGCGCATCGCCCGGGAGCTGAATTACAAGGTGGACAAGAACGCCTCCAGCCTGCGCCTGCGCAATGCCGGCACGCTGGCACTGCTGTTCTTCGAAGACCCCACCAACGACGATTCGCTGATCAATCCGTTCTTCCACGCCATGCTGGGCTCCATTACCCGGGCCTGTGCGATGCGGGGGTACGATCTGCTGGTCTCGTTCCAGCAGCTGTCCACCGACTGGCAGGCAGACTACGAAGACAGCAACAAGGCCGACGGCATCATTCTGCTGGGGTACGGCGATTACCACGAATCCCGCGAGCGGCTGCAGCGGCTGGTGGAGCAAGGCACCCACTTCGTGCGCTGGGGCGCGGCGCTACCGGACCAGCCCGGGGTGTCGATCGGCTGCGATAATTTCCAAGGCGGTTTCGATATCACCGCGCACCTGCTGGACCAGGGCTGCCGGCGGATTGCCTTCATCGGGCATGCCTCCAGCCATTACCCGGAGTTCGAGGAGCGCTATCGCGGGCATGTGGCGGCGATGGCCGCGCGCGGCGTTGCCACCGAGCCGGGACTGCAGTTCGATGCGATTACGACGGAGCAGTCCGGGTACGAGGCCTGCCAGGGACTGGTCAGCTCGGGCGAGAAAGTGGATGCGGTGTTTGCGGCGAGCGACCTGATTGCCATCGGGGCAATGCGGGCGCTGCGCGAGGCCGGGTTGCGGGTGCCCGAGGATGTGGCGCTGGTGGGCTTTGACGATATTCCGCTGGCGGCGTCGGTGTCGCCCACCCTTTCGACCGTGCAGCAGGATACGAAGCAGGCCGGGCAGCTGCTGGTGGAGCGGCTGCTGGCGTTGATCCAGGGCGAAGCGGTGGAAAGCCAGACGATTCCGGTGAAGCTGGTGCTGCGGGAGTCCTCGCGGTCGCGCACCTGACTAGGCCAGTGCCGACACCGGCGCTGACACCCGCAGACAGAGCTCAACGACGGCGCAGTGATAGGCGAGGACGCCCTCCCACTCCCCCTGCAGCTCCGCCTGACGCAGCCGCACTTCGTAGCCGCCCTGCGACAGAATCGAGATCGTCTTGAGCGGAAGATAGGTGCCGTGTGGCATGCCCGACCTGTGCAGGCAGTAGTTGAACAGTGCCCGGCCGAGCCGTCCGTTGCCATCGGTGAACGCATGCGCGTTGTTGATCAGCACAAGCACCTGCGCCGCGCTCTTCACCCCGTCGCCGAAGCCGCCCTGCCCGAGTCGCTCGATGAGGGCCACGAGC
>JAEWLO010000482.1 GCA_023457475.1 Pseudomonadota bacterium
CCCCCCGCCCCCCGCCGGCCCCGCCCCCCCCCCCCCGCGGTGAGCGGACCGCCGACATCCACTTCGGCGCGGCGGTAATCCCAGGAGCCGGCGCTGAGGCTGGTGCTGGCCTGGAAGGTATCGGTCGGGCGCTTGCGCACCATGTTGACGGTGGCCGAGGGATTGCCCGAGCCGGTGACCAGACCGCTGGCCCCGCGCACGATCTCGATGCGTTCGTAGATGGAGGTGTCGCTGAGGATCGAGTTGCCGCCGGCCCCGGTGGTGTAGTTGGTGGGCACGCCGTCGAACATGAAATTGTTGATCGCAAAGCCGCGCGCGTTGAACAGGGTGCGGTTGCTGTCGTATGACTGCACCGTGACGCCGGGTGTCTGCTGCAGCACTTCTGCGATGGTGATGAGGTTGAAGTCCTCGATCCGCTGGCGGGTGAACACGGTCAACGACTGCGGGGTTTCGCGCAGGGTCAGTGGCAGCTTGGTGGCGGTGTTGGTGCCATACACCTGGTAGCCCTCGGTGCGCTGGGTGACCATCACCTTGTCCAGCTCGGTTGTGCGCGGGCTGTCGGCATCGGGCGCGGTCGAGGTCTGGGCGAAGGCCGGCGACGCGGTCGCGGCGGCCACGGCCAGGCACAGGGCAAGCGTGTTCCGGCGCGGCGCGCCAGTGGAGTTGCAACGGGACATGGGAACCTCGGTGGGAGCAGAAATCAGGAATCGGAAGCGCGGGTGGGCGGGGCGCGTGGCGAGGGACGCGCGCGTGGCGCGGTCCGGTAGCTGAGCCAGAGAAGGGGTGGGGCGGCACCGGCCGCAAGCACGCCGCAGGCGGCGATGACGCCGTAGGCCGGCCCCCAGCCGAGCACGCAGCAGGCCACCGCCGCGGCCAGGGCGATCCACCCGGTGGTGCGCAGTACGCGACGGCGCGCGCGGCCGGGCAGTGCACCGAACACGTTCCGGTGATGCCGCTCCATCGCCAGGGCGAGGCAGACAAAACCGAGCAGCGCGCACCCCCAGGCCAGCGCGGTCATGCGCCGGCCTCGGCAACAGCGGCAGCGGCGGGGGCAGTGCGGGACGTGCGCGCGCGCCGCGGTACGGGAACGTGCCGATGCACCTTGCGGGCGGCCCAGAGCAGGGCCACGCCCAGCAGCAGGAGCCCCAGATCGATTCCGCCCACGGCCTGGTTGCCGGTGGCGAAGGCGTGGAACAGCCCCCCGTTCCAGACCACCGCGTTGAACACGGGCAGCAGCACTGCCAAGGCCCCGGCCAGCGCGAGCTGTTCCACCCACGCGCGGCGCGGCAGGCGCACGCCGGCGTGCAGCAGGCACAGCGTCCAGGTGAGGAAGAACACGCTGATCTCGGCCTTGCTGCGGTTTTCCAGTGCCATAGGCAGAAGGCGGTTGCCCCACAGGAAGGCCAGCATGGCTACCGGCAGGCCGGCGACGAAGCCGATGTTCATGCGTTCGACGAAGCGGAACGCGCGGTGCGGTCGGGTGGGATCCGGCAGCTGCTCGCGACGTTTGACCGTCCACAGCACCAGCCCGGTGGCGACCATCAGGGTGCCCGCGACGCCGGAGAGAAAGAACAGCCAACGCAGCGTGGTCGGGGCGAAGCGAGCGGCATGCAGGCCGATCATGCCGTCGCGGGTGAATACAGCGGCCGAGCGGACAGCGCCTTCGCCCTGCAGCGCGCCGCGTGCGTCGAAGCGCAGCGGCTCGCCGTTGTCGGCGATGCGGTCACCGCTGTCGCGGCGCAGGGTGATGCGCATGGCGGCGTCGCCGGGCTGGTCCACCACGACCGAGGCGGCATGCCCGTTGCCCCATGCAGCCCCGGCGGTATCCAGCAGGGCGGCCAGTCGCGGGGGCGCGGCGTGCTCGCCACGGGGCTCCACCTTGGCCTCGCGTGGGAACAGTTCGGCGAAGAACGCATCGCGGCTGCCGAAGTTGGCTTCCACCGCCCACGGCATGTACACCGTCATCAAGGTGATGAGGCCGGTGTAGGTGATCATCAGGTGGAACGGCAGGGACAGCACGGCCAGTGCGTTGTGACCGTCCAGCCAGGTGCGCTGGCCCTTGGTGCGGCGGAAGGTGAAGAAATCCGCGAAGATCTTCTTGTGCGTGATCACGCCGCTGACGATCGCCACCAGCATGAACATCGTGCAGAAGCACACGAACCAGCGCGCCCACAGCGCGGGCACGTAATGCAGGTCGAAGTGCAGGCGGTAGAAGAAGTCGCCGCCGCGCGTGTCGCGCGCCTGCACCGGCTGGCCGTGTGCGTCGAGCGTGGCGTGGTAGGGGTTCGGCTGGCCGCGTTTCGGCTCCGGCGCGTCCTTGGGCTGCCAGCGCACGGTGGTGGCACTGCTGCGCGAACCCGGCAGCTCGATCACCCAGCGCGTGGCATCCGGCGCAGTGCGGGCGAGGAAGGCCTGCGCCTGGTCCAGCGCCAGCGCGGCGGGCGGGGGCAGGCCAAGTTCGGGCTGCATCCAGCGGGTCAGTTCCGGCCGCCAGTAGCTGGCGGTGCCGGCGATGAAGATCAGGTACAGCACCCAGCCCACCACCAGCCCGGACCAGGTGTGGAGCACGGCCTGCGATTGCCGGAAGCCCTGGCTCATGCGGCCCCCAGCGCGTGCAGCGCGGCGGGCGCTGCGCCGACGGTGGTCGCGAGGGCCAGCCCCAACGCGGCGCGGTAAGGGCCGCGCGCGGCATAGGTCCAGATCGCAGCCAGTGCGTACACCACGAAGGACGCCATGGTGGCGGCGAGTGCGGCGTCAGCTGCACTGCCCGGCAGCACGCGCGCCAGGCCGTCGGCCCATGCTGCAGCCACGGCATAGCCGCCGGCCAGCGCCAGCAGCCCACGCGCCCACAGCTGGGCGTTGCCTTTGCGGCGGGAGGACGGGTGCCGGGCAGGCGGTTTGGGAGACGGGGCGGTGGACATCGTTGATGTCGTGAGAACGTTGTGGCAATTGCGACTCACTATTATTTGAGATCGTCGCAGGGGGCGTATCCCCCGATCGAGGGATGCCACGCCCCGTCATCGTGCCGTAGAGCGGGGCTTGCCC
>JAEWLO010000483.1 GCA_023457475.1 Pseudomonadota bacterium
CGTTCGACGTGGTCTCCAACCCCGAGTTCCTCAAGGAAGGTGACGCGGTCGCCGATTGCATGCGGCCGGACCGCATCGTCGTCGGTGCGTCCAATCCCGAGGCGGTGGCGCTGATGCGTCGCCTGTACGCACCGTTCAACCGCAACCACGACCGCGTGGTGGAAATGGACGTGCGTTCGGCCGAACTGACCAAATACGCCGCCAATGCGATGCTGGCCACCAAGATTTCGTTCATGAACGAAATCGCCAACATCGCCGAACGTGTCGGTGCCGACATCGAGCAGGTCCGCCAGGGCATCGGCTCGGACCCGCGCATCGGCTGGCATTTCATCTATCCCGGTGCCGGCTACGGCGGCTCATGCTTCCCCAAGGACGTGCAGGCCCTGGCCCGTACCGCCCAGCAGCATGGCCACGAACCGAAACTGCTGAACGCGGTGGAAGCGGTGAACGAAGCCCAGAAGGGGCATCTGTTCGAGCTCATCCAGCGCCATTACGACCGGGGCGAGGACGAGGGCGTTCGCGGCAAGACGTTTGCCGTGTGGGGCCTGGCCTTCAAGCCCAACACCGACGACATGCGTGAGGCCTCCAGCCGTCGCCTGCTGGCGCAGCTGTGGGAGGGCGGTGCGACCGTTCGTGTCTACGACCCGGAAGCCAGCCACGAGGCGCGCCGCATTTTCGGCGAGCGCGCGGACCTGGTGTACTGCGACAGCGCCAGCGCGGCACTCGAGGGGGCCGATGCGCTGGTCGTGGTGACCGAATGGAAACAGTTCCGCAGCCCGGACTTCGCCATGCTGCGCGAGACATTGAAGGACGCGGTGGTGTTCGACGGCCGCAATCTGTACGACCCGCAGGACATCGAAGCGGCGGGGGTCGCTTACTACGGCATCGGCCGGGGGCGATCCCTGCATGCATGAGCCGGCACTCACCGCACGCGAACAGGCGCTGGAAGCGCGCCTGATCGAACTGGAAATGCGCGTTTCCTTCCAGGAGCAGGCGCTGGCCGAGCTGAGCGAAGCACTGGCCGACGCCCGCATGGAAGGCAACCGCAACGCCGACCTTACCCGGCAGTTGCTGGAAGACCTCAGCAAGGTCCGCAACGCGCTGGATTCCGATCCGGGCGAAGAACCGCCGCCCCCGCACTACTGATCGACCCGACATCATGAGCGATACCCTCCGCGACCAGCTGCTGGGCCTGGGCTTCAAGTCCGCGCCCCAGCCCGAACGCAAACCCGAGCGCAAGCCCGACGCCCGCCGCGATGGTCGTCCGGGCAACAAGCCGCACGGTGCGCGCCCCACCGGCAAGCCCGGCGAAGGCGGCCGGCCGCCGCGCGCGGCCGCCGCCCGTCGCGCACCGCACGGCAAGGGCCGCCCGCAGGGCAACGGACCTCGCCCCGGCCAGGGCCAGAATGCCGGGCAGGGGAAGCCGCGCTCGCGCGAGGATATCGACCTCGCCAAGGCCTATGCGATCCGCGCGCAGAAGGAAAAGGACGACCGCATCGAGGCTGAACGCCTGAAGCAGGAAGAGGCGCGCGTGCGCCGCGAGGCCAAGGCGAAGCTGGATGAGCTGCTGAAGGACAAGAGCCTGAACGTGGAAGCCGCGGAGATCGCCCGGCATTTCCCGTATGGCGGCAAGATCAAGCGCATCTACGTGACCGCTGACCAGCTGCGCCAGCTCAATGCCGGCGAGCTGGGGGTGGTGCAGAGCAACGGGCGCTATCTGCTGGTGACGGCAGCGGTGCTGGATGAAGCCGAAGCCGTGTTCGCGCCGGCCGTGGCCCTGCGCGTGGACCCGAATGCGCCGGTCGAGGACGATCCGTATTCGGATCCGGCGTACCAGGTGCCGGACGACCTGGTCTGGTGATGTAGGGCCGGGCTCTGCCCGGCGTTACCGGCCCGTCCAATGTTCCGAGGACACGCATGGCGTGTACCTACGCGTAGTGACGCGCCATGCGCGTCTCCCCCCAAATACCCGATCCCCGGTAGCGCCGGCCGTTGGCCGGCCCTCAGTCACCCAACCGCGTCCGCCCGGCCCGAATCAACGGCAGGCTGATCGCAAAGAAACACAACACCGCCCCGAGGGCCGCAAACCCGGCCCCCGCCAGAAACGCCGTCCGCCCCTGGTCGATGTTCCACAGCTGCCCGGCGATCAACGCGCCCAGCACGCCGCCGACACCCGAAGAGAACCCATACAGCAATCCTTGCCCATGCCCGTTGAGCCGGCCGGGGAAGTACGTCGCCAACATCTGCATGGCCGCCGCGAAGAACGCCGCGAAGCCCAACGCATGCGCGGTCTGCACCACCAGCATCACGGCCAGGTGCTGAGGGAACAGCGCGGTCACCGTCCAGCGCACGGCCGAGCTCAGCAGGGCGATCAGCAGCATCCAGCTCGCGTCGTAGCGACGGAAGAAACGTCCGATGGTGAAGAACACCGCCACCTCGAACACCACGCCGATCGTCCACAACAGGCCGAGCGTCGAGGTCGCGTAGCCGAACTGGTCCATGTACACCGAGAAGAATGTGTAATACGGCCCGAAGGACAGCTGCTCCATGAACGCGGCAAGGAAGAACGCCGCCACCGCCGGCTTGCGCACGATCGCCCAGAAACCGCTGGCATCCCCCTCGGTCCTGTGGAAGCTGCGCGCATAACGGTTGGCGAACGCCGAGGCCACCAGCAGCGCGAACAGCGGCAGCATCAGCCACGGCAGCAGGTGCGCCTTCCCGTCACCGCCCTTGCCATCGATCAGCCAGCCGAACCCCATCACCACCGCGATGAAGCCGAGTGAGCCCCAGACCCGGATCAGGCCATAGCGGTGGCTGTCGCTGCCCAGGTGGGTGAGGGTGATCGACTCGAACTGCGGCATCACCGCGTTGTAGAAGAAGCAGAACACCACCATCGCCGGATACATCCAGCCATGCGGCAGCGGCAGCAGGAACGCGCAGAACGTGAGAAGGGTGAGCACGCAGCCCAGCCGCAGCCAGCGGATCGGGTGCGGCGATGCGGCGGCGATCGACGTCCAGGTAGTCGGCGCGACGATGCGCGTGGCATACCAGATCCCCATCATCACGCTGATGGCGGTCACGCTCATGCCGCGCGCGGTCAGGAACAGCGACCAGTACGGGGTAAAGGCACCCAGTGCCGCGTAGTAGAACAGGTAGAACGAGGAAAGGCGGGCCGCCGGAACGGCCTCACGCATGTCGGTAGTCATGTAGGTTCACGTAACGCCGGGCTCTGCCCGGCACCTCATCATTCCGGATCGTAATCCAGGTTCGACGCCAACCACCGCTCCACCTGGGCCCGCTCCACGCCTTTGCGCCGGGCGTAGTCGTTCACCTGCTCGCGGGTGACCCGGCCGACCACGAAATACTGGCTCTGCGGATGGCTGAAGTAATACCCGGACACCGCAGCGGTCGGCAGCATCGCGAAACTCTCAGTCAGCTGCATGTCCGCATTGCGCTCTGCGTCCAGCAGCCGGAACAGCGTACCTTTCTCGCTGTGTTCCGGACAGGCCGGATACCCGGGTGCGGGGCGGATGCCGACGTAGTGCTCGGCGATCAGTGCCTCGTTGTCCAGTGCTTCGCCGGCGGCGTAGCCCCAATAGTCCACGCGAACGCGCTGATGCAGCCGTTCGGCCAGCGCTTCGGCCAGGCGGTCGGCCAGTGCCTTGAGCAGGATCGCGTTGTAGTCGTCATGGTCGGCTTCGAAGCGGGCCACATGCGGTTCGATGCCGATTCCTGCAGTCACCGCGAACGCGCCGATCCAATCCTGTTTGCCCGTGTCGGCCGGTGCGATGAAATCGGCCAGGCAGAAGTCCGGTCGTTCCACCGGTTTGTCCACCTGCTGGCGCAGGAAGTGCAGCGTGGCCGGGCCGGCCGCGGTCTGCAGCTGCACGTCGTCGCCCTGGCTGTTGGCCGGCCACAGGCCGAACACGGCTTTGGCCGTGAGCCAACGCTCCTCGACGATCCGCGACAGCATCGCGCGCGCGTCGCGGTACAGCTCGCTGGCCTGGGTGCCCACGATCTCGTCGGTGAGAATGGCCGGATACTTGCCCGCCAGTTCCCAGGCCTGGAAGAACGGCGTCCAGTCGATCACATCGACCAGATCGTCCAGCGGGTAGTCGTCCAGCACATGCAGGCCGGGCTGGCGCGGAGTGGGTGGGGTGTAGTCGGCCCAGCCACCGTCGAAGCGCTGTTCGCGCGCCTTGCCCAGGCTGACCAGCCGCTTGGCGTCGCCGCGGTTGCGGTGGCGCTGGCGGATGTCGGCGTAGTCCGCTTCGTTGGCGGCCACGAACGCCTCGCGCAGATCGGCCGAGATCAACGACTGCGCGACACCGACCGCACGCGATGCATCCTTCACCCAGATGGTGGGGGCCTTGTAGAACGGGTCGATCTTCAGCGCGGTGTGCGCGCGCGACGTGGTGGCACCGCCGATCATGAGCGGCAGGGTGAAGCCCTGTCGCTCCATCTCGCGTGCCACGTGGCTCATTTCCTCCAGCGAGGGCGTGATCAGGCCCGACAGGCCGATGATGTCTGCGTTCTCCGCGCGGGCGGCGTCGAGGATCTTCTGCGCCGGCACCATGACGCCGAGGTCCACCACCTCGAAGTTGTTGCAGGCCAGGACCACGCCGACGATGTTCTTGCCGATGTCGTGCACATCGCCCTTGACCGTGGCCATGATGATCTTGCCGTTGCTGCGCGCGGTGTCGCCGCTGCGGGCTTTCTCCGCTTCAATGAACGGCAGCAGGTAGGCCACGGCCTTCTTCATCACCCGCGCGGACTTGACCACCTGCGGCAGGAACATCTTGCCGGCCCCGAACAGGTCGCCGACGATGTTCATGCCATCCATCAGCGGGCCCTCGATCACGTCCAGCGGGCGCGTTGCCTGTGCGCGGGCCTCTTCGGTGTCCTGTTCCACCCACGCGTCCATGCCGTGCACCAGCGCATGCGCCAGGCGGTCCTTCACCGGCTTCTCGCGCCAGGCCAGGTCTTCGCCGCGGGTTTCGCCCTTCTTTCCCTTGTAGCGCTCGGCAACCTCGAGCAGACGCTCGGTGCCGTCGGCACGGCGGTTGAGAATCACGTCCTCCACGCGTTCGCGTAGCTCCGGGTCCAGGTCGTCGTAGATCGGCATGGCGCCGGCATTGACGATGCCCATGTCCATGCCGGCCGCGATGGCGTGGTACAGGAAGACGGAATGGATGGCCTGACGGACGGTTTCATTACCGCGGAACGAGAATGACACGTTGGAAACACCGCCGGACACATGGCAGTGCGGCAGCGTGCGTTTGATGATCCGGGTGGCTTCGATGAAGTCCACCGCATAGTTGTCGTGCTCTTCGATGCCGGTCGCAACGGCGAAGATGTTGGGGTCGAAGATGATGTCCTGCGGCGGGAAGCCGACCTGGTCGACCAGAACGCGGTAGGCGCGGGTACAGATCTCGACCTTGCGCGCACAGGTGTCGGCCTGGCCGGT
Source organism: Pseudomonadota bacterium (assembly GCA_023457475.1). Taxonomy (GTDB): domain Bacteria; phylum Pseudomonadota; class Gammaproteobacteria; order Xanthomonadales; family Xanthomonadaceae; genus Stenotrophomonas. The sequence goes on from JAEWLO010000483.1 coordinate 5,468, forward strand.
TTCGTCGAAGGCCATCACCACGGCGGCGGCACCGTAGCGCAGCACCTTGCGTGCGTGCTCGATGAACAGCGCTTCGCCTTCCTTGAGCGAAATCGAGTTGACCACGCTCTTGCCCTGCAGGCACTTCAGGCCGGCCTCGATCACGCTCCATTTCGAGGAGTCGACCATCACTGGAATGCGTGCGATGTCCGGCTCGGACATGATGAGGTTGAGGTAGCGCGTCATCGCCTTTTCAGAGTCGATCAGGCCCTCGTCCATGTTGACGTCGAGGATCTGTGCACCGTTGGCCACCTGCTGGCGCGCCACCTCCACCGCCTCCTCGTAGCGCTCTTCCTTGATCAGCTTGCGGAACTGCGCGCTGCCGGTGACGTTGGTGCGTTCGCCGACATTGACGAACAGCAGGTCGGGCGTGATGACCAGCGGTTCGAGTCCCGAAAGGCGGGTGTGACGGGCGATGTCGCTCATGCGGCCTGCTCCTGCACGCCGGGAAGCGCGCGTGGGGGAACGTCGGCCACCGCCCGGGCGATCGCACGGATGTGGTCCGGGGTCGATCCGCAGCAGCCCCCGACGAGATTGAGCAGCCCATCCTGCGCGAAGCCGCGCAGCGTGGCGGCCATTTCCTCCGGCGTTTCGTCGTACTCGCCGAAGGCGTTGGGCAGGCCGGCGTTGGGGTGGGCACTGATGTAGCAGTCGGCGACCTGGCCCAGTGTTTCCACGTGAGGACGCATCGCGTCTGCACCCAGCGCGCAGTTCAGCCCGATCGACAGCGGCCGTGCATGCGCCAGCGACGCATGGAAGGCATCGGCGGTCTGCCCGGAGAGGGTGCGGCCGGAGGCATCGGTGATGGTGCCGGAAATCATGATGGGCAGGCGCGCCCCGCGGTCGTCGAACGCCTCCTCGATCGCGAACAGGGCGGCCTTGGCATTGAGCGTATCGAAAATCGTCTCCACCATGATCGTGTCCGCGCCCCCGTCGATGAGGCCGTCGATGGCCTCACGGTAGGTTTCGCGCAGCGCGTCGAAGCTGGTGTTGCGGAAGCCCGGGTCGTTCACGTCCGGACTGATCGACGCGGTGCGGCTGGTCGGGCCGAGCACGCCGATGACGAAGCGCGGCTTGCCCGGGGTAGTCGCCTCGATGGCGTCGCAACAGGCTCGCGCCACCGCTGCACCGGCCTTGTTGAGTTCGTAGACGAGGTGTTCCAGATGGTAGTCCGCCTGACAGACCGAGGTGGCATTGAACGTATTGGTCTCGATCAGGTCCGCGCCGGCCTCCAGATAGGCGGTGTGGATACCGGCGATCACCTCGGGCCGGGTCAGCAGCAGCAGGTCGTTGTTGCCCTTCAGGTCATGCCCCTCGGGCGTGCCATGGTCGCAACCCGCGCCGTGCTGGTGGTCGAAGCCGCCGGCGAAGCGCTCGCCGCGGTAGTCGGCTTCTTCCAGTCCATGGCGCTGGATCATGGTGCCCATGGCACCGTCGATGATCAGAATGCGCTTGGCGAGCGCGCTTTCCAGCGCATGCACGCGTTCGGGATGCAGCCAGGGCAGGGATGACATGCGAACCTCAGGGCTTGCTGGCGATCAGCGAAATGACTTCGAAATGCGGCGGCCGCTTCTCGCGGGTGACGGTTTCCAGGCTGGAGACGACCAACCCGGCCTTCTCGGCGAACTTGCGCAGTTCCTTGTCGCTGAAGCCCAGATTGACGTGGCCGTATGCGTCCACGGCCGCCTTGTGCTCGTGACGGGCCAGGCTGCAGAGCAGCAGGCGCCCGCCGGAGCGGAGCACGCGGGCCCCCTCGGCGACTGCCTGGGCGGGCTTGCTGGCGTAGGTCAGCGCATGCATCAGCACGACCAGGTCGAAGCTGCGGTCCTTGAACGGCAGTGCGTGCATGTCGCCCTCGCGCACCTCGACGTTCGCCAGGCGGCGCAGGCGTTCGCTTGCAGCGGCGACAACGCGGGCGCTGGTATCGATGCAGACGTAGCGTTTGGCGTGCGGGGCGACCAGTTCCGCCAGCACGCCGTCGCCGGACGCGATGTCGAGCACGTCGCCGGTCTCGAGCAGGGGCAGGGCGGTGCGGGCCAGCGCCTCCCAGGTGCGGCCCGGGGAGTAGTGGCGTTCCATGTCGCCGGCCACGCTGTCGGCCCAGTTCTGGTCGGCGGCACGGCTGGCGAGCACGCCGGCCACGCGTTCAGCATCCTGACGCAACAGCGGATCATCGCTGCCGGTGCTCAGGGCGTGCCACAATGCACGCTGCGCCGGGTCCAGCGCGGCGTCATCGAAGCGATAGTATGCCGACACACCGGCGCGGCGATCGCGGACCAGGCCGGCTTCTTTCAGCTTGGCCAGATGGGTCGATACGCGTGGCTGCGCCAGCGTGGTGATGGCCGACAGCTCGGCCACGGTCAGTTCTTCCTGCTCCAGCAGGGTCAGCAGGCGCACGCGGGTTGCGTCGGCGAACACTTTCAGCCGGACCGACCAGTCTTCGAGATCCATAAATATCCACCTATCGCGATATAGAGATATTTTCTCTGTTCGGGCGGGTGCGGGTCAAGTCAGCCAGCAACCACCGCCCCCCGGTACAATTCGATCACCTGGCCGCGTGACGCGCGGCCATTCATATCGACATGTGCCTGGGAGGGTTTGTGGATTTCAGTTTTACCGAAGAGCAGTTGATGCTGCAGGACGTGGCGCGTCGCATCGCGCAGGAAAAGATCGCGCCGAGCGCGGAGCATCATGATCGCACCGGCGAGTTCCCGCTCGAAAACATCCGCCTGCTGGGCGAGAACGGCCTGATGGGCATCGAAGTGCCGGCCGAGTACGGCGGTGCGGGGATGGACCCGATCGCCTACGTGCTGGCGATGGTGGAGGTGGCCGCAGGGGATGCCGCACATTCGACCATCATGTCGGTGAACAACTCGCTGTTCTGCAACGGCATCCTGACCCATGGCAGCGAAGCGCAGAAGCAGAAATACGTGCGGGCGATCGCCGAGGGCGAAGCGATCGGCGCCTTCGCGCTGACCGAGCCGCAGTCGGGTTCGGACGCCACGGCCATGCGCTGCCGCGCGGTGAAGCAGGCCGATGGTTCGTTCGTGATCAACGGCAAGAAGAGCTGGATCACCTCGGGTCCGGTGGCGAAGTACATCGTACTGTTCGCCATGACCGACCCGGACGCCGGCGCGCGCGGCATCAGCGCATTCATCATCGACACCGACAAGGCTGGCTTCCATCGCGGCAAGACCGAGCCGAAGCTGGGTATCCGGGCTTCGGCGACCTGCGAGATCGAGTTCCAGGACTACGTGGCCTCGGCCGACGAGGTGGTGGGCAAGGAGGGTGAGGGCTTCAAGATCGCGATGGGCGTGCTGGATGCGGGTCGCATCGGCATCGCCTCGCAGGCGATCGGTATCGCCCGTGCGGCGTATGAGGCGACGATCGAGTACGTGAAGGAGCGCAAGGCGTTCGGCGCGGCGATCGGCACGTTCCAGATGACGCAGGCCAAGATCGCGGACATGAAATGCAAGCTGGACGCGGCACTGCTGCTGACCCTGCGCGCGGCGTGGGTGAAGGGGCAGGGCAAGCGTTTCAGCAATGAAGCCGCCATCGCCAAGTTGACCGCTTCCGAGGCCGCGATGTGGATCACCCATCAGGCGGTGCAGATCCACGGCGGCATGGGCTACTCCAAGGAAATGCCGCTGGAGCGTTACTTCCGTGATGCCAAGATCACCGAGATCTACGAAGGCACCTCGGAGATCCAGCGCCTGGTCATCGCCCGCAACGAGACGGGCCTGCGCTGACGGCGAACAGCCTTTGCGCAACGTTTTCCTGGTTTGGCGGGACGGTGCGGGTTCGCGGGGGATCCCGCGTGCCTTCGGCCCGCCGGATCCGCGCATTTCACCTTAACCCCGCGCCGTCGGCGCGCCCCCTTCAACAAGAAGGGGGCTTTCCACCAGACAGAATTCCGCAATCGGACCGCAGCCATGCAGGGCGTGGCTCTACGCCAGGATTGAATCCGCGTAGAGCGACGCCCTGCGTCGCTGCGTTTGATTGCCCCTGGCCACCGGCCCACTTTCGGAG
>JAEWLO010000484.1 GCA_023457475.1 Pseudomonadota bacterium
GTCCTGGACAAGTCCTGGGGAGGGCCCACCGTCACCAAGGACGGCGTCAGCGTCGCCGAGGAGATCGAGCTCCGCGACAAGGCGGAGAACATGGGCGTCCTCCTCGTCAAGCAGGCCGCGAGCAAGACCAGCGACGACGCCGGCGACGGCACCACCACCGCCACCGTGCTGGCCCAGGCCCTGATCCGCGAAGGCGCGAAGGCCGTGGCTGCCGGCATGAACCCGATGGACCTCAAGCGCGGTATCGACAAGGCGGTCATCGCCGCTGTCGCCGAGCTGAAGAACATCTCCAAGCCCACCGCTGACGACAAGGCCATCGCCCAGGTCGGCACGATCTCGGCCAACTCGGACGAGTCGATCGGCAACATCATCGCCGAAGCGATGAAGGAAGTCGGCAAGGAAGGCGTGATCACCGTTGAAGAAGGCTCGGGTCTGGAAAACGAGCTGGACGTGGTCAAGGGCATGCAGTTCGACCGCGGCTACCTGTCCCCGTACTTCATCAACAACCAGCAGGCGCAGACCGCCGACCTGGACGACCCGTTCATCCTGCTGCACGACAAGAAGATCTCCAACGTGCGTGATCTGCTGCCGGTGCTGGAAGGCGTCGCCAAGGCCGGCAAGCCGCTGCTGATCGTGGCCGAGGAAGTGGAAGGCGAAGCCCTGGCTACCCTGGTGGTCAACACCATCCGCGGCATCGTCAAGGTCGTGGCCGTGAAGGCTCCGGGCTTCGGCGACCGTCGCAAGGCGATGCTGGAAGACATGGCCGTGCTGACCGGCGGCACCGTCATCTCCGAAGAGATCGGTCTGTCGCTGGAGAAGGCCACCATCAACGACCTGGGCCGCGCCAAGAAGGTGCAGGTTTCCAAGGAAAACACCACGATCGTCGACGGCCTGGGTGACAAGGCTGCCGTGGATTCGCGCGTGGAGCGCATCAAGACCCAGATCGGCGACACCTCGTCGGATTACGACCGCGAAAAGCTGCAGGAACGCGTGGCCAAGCTGGCCGGCGGCGTGGCCGTGATCAAGGTCGGTGCCTCGACCGAAATCGAAATGAAGGAAAAGAAGGACCGCGTCGACGACGCCCTGCACGCTACCCGTGCAGCCGTTGAAGAAGGCGTGGTGCCGGGCGGCGGTGTGGCCCTGGTGCGTGCCGTCAGCGCCCTGGCCGGCCTGAAGGGCAACAACGAAGACCAGAACCACGGCATCCAGATCGCCCTGCGCGCGATGGAAGCCCCGCTGCGCGAAATCGTCGCCAATGCCGGCGAAGAGCCCTCCGTGATCGTCAACAAGGTCAAGGAAGGCGCTGGCAGCTTCGGCTACAACGCCGCCACCGGCGAGTTCGGCGACATGCTGGCCTTCGGCATCCTGGACCCGACCAAGGTGACCCGTTCGGCGCTGCAGAACGCGGCTTCGATCGCGGGCCTGATGATCACCACCGAAGCGATGGTGGCCGAGGCTCCGAAGAAGGACGAGCCGGCCATGGGCGGCGGTGGCATGGGCGGCATGGGTGGCATGGGCGGCATGGACTTCTAAGTCCGCGCCCCCGCGATACCTGTCGCGATGCAACAAAAAAACCCCGCTGAAGAGCGGGGTTTTTTTTGTGGACGGCGCAACCGCGCTACCGCACGAACTCCTTCTTCCCATACTCCCACTCCCACGGCACCCCCGTTTCCCCCAGCACGAACCGCACCAGCGCCGGGAACGCCGCTTCCGCCCGCACATCGTTCCCGAGAATCACCACGCAGCGCTGTCCACGCTCCACGCAGACCAGCGTGTTGCCCACCGCATCGTCGTGGCCGCCCTTGTAGAAGCCCGGCCCCTGCGGTCCGGTGAACGTCACCACGCCCAGCCCGGCAGCCAGATCCCGGCGCTGCTGCGCCACCGGCAACTCCGGCTGCAGGGTGGGAAACTGGCTGGCGGTGGTGATGGGCAGCTGCGGGCGCACCACCTCGCGACGCATCGCTTTCGACAACCCCTCGCCGCGCACGTAGCCGGCCGCGAAGTGGCCCATGTCGGCGATGGTCGTATCCATCGAGCCCGCCGCCCGCACCCGGCTGCGCTCGTCATGCGGCTCGCTGCGGCCATCGGCGGTGAACCCATCCGCCAGATTGCCGGCGAAATCCTCCCGCCACATCATGCTGGTGCGCGGCATGCCGAAGCGGTCGAACACGCGCTGCTGCATCAGGCTGCCCACGTCCATGCGCTGGCCGCGTTCCAGCACGAACTGCAGCAGGATCAAACCTTCGCCGGAATACGCATACCGGCTGCCGGGGTCGAAATGGAAGCGCAGTTTTCCATCCGGCTCGAGAAAGCCGAAGTTGGCGAACCCGCTGCTGTGGTTGAGCAGCAGGCGCGGGGTGAGCGTGCGCCAGCGCTCGTCGCCGGCCAATGGACCATAGTCGGCGTATTTCTTCTCGGCCGGGTACTCCGGCAGCGGCTTGTCGAGATACGCGGCAATGCCTGTATCCAGATCGATCGCCTTCTCCTGTGCCAGCTGCGCGAGCAGGTGACCGAACGCCATTTTGGTGAGTGACGCCGCGTACATGATGGTATCGGTCTGCAGTGGCTCATCCGCCGCGTTGCGCACGCCATAGGCGGCCACGTGCACCACCTTGCCTTTGTCGATCACCGCCACGGCCATGCCACGCGCATGCGCGGCCTGCATGAGGCGTTTGGCTTCGGCATCGATATCGGCCGGCGAGGGTGCCGGAGGAGGGGCGGCCGAAAGGGCCAGCGGAAACAGCGTCAGCAACAACAGGACAACACGGCGCATGCGTGGACTCCCGGAAAGGCGACGGTGATGAACGGGGGGTGCAGTTGCGAATGTAACAGTTGGCAGCGCCCGAAACGCTGTGCTATCAATAGCCTCCAATGAACGCATCCCGTGCCAGCTTTTACTTTTGGTATTACTTTCCGAAGCCACCGGCGGAGGAAGGCATGCGCTCACCCTGAAGAATCCTTCAGACGCATACCCGAAAGCCGCCAGCGCACCTGGCGGCTTTTTTGTTGCCGCCGCGCTGGGACCCCACACCCAGGAGCCTTACCCCCATGCCCCCGCACACCGACGACCTTCGCATCCGCAACATCGAACCGCTGACACCGCCGGCGCAGCTGCTGTCCATGCTGCCCTGTGATGACGAGGCCTCCGATACCGTCAGCGCCTCGCGCGCGCGCCTGCACGAGATTCTGCACGGCCGTGATGACCGCCTCGCCGTGGTGATCGGCCCGTGCTCGATCCACGACCCGGTGGCCGCCATCGAGTACGCCCAGCGCCTGAAGCCGCTGCGCGATGCCTACGCCGATGATCTGGAGATCGTCATGCGCGTGTACTTCGAGAAGCCGCGCACCACGGTGGGCTGGAAGGGGCTGATCAACGATCCGGACCTCGATGGCAGCTTCCAGATCAACAAGGGGCTGCGCATCGCCCGCGGCCTGCTGCGCGACATCAACAAGCTCGGTCTGCCGGCGGGGGTGGAGTTCCTGGATGTGATCTCGCCGCAGTACATCGCCGACCTGGTGGCGTGGGGCGCGATCGGCGCACGCACTACCGAAAGCCAGGTACACCGCGAGCTGGCGTCGGGTCTCTCGTGCCCGGTGGGCTTCAAGAACGGCACCGATGGCAACATCAAGATCGCCGCCGATGCGGTGGGGGCGGCGTCCAATCCGCATCATTTCCTGTCGGTGACCAAGCAGGGCGGCACCGCGATCGTGGCGACCGCCGGTAACCCGGACTGCCATGTGATCCTGCGTGGCGGCAAGGTGCCGAACTACGACGCGACGAACGTGGACGCGGCCAGCCAGACGCTGACGAAGGCGCAGCTGCCGGCGCGGTTGATGATCGATGCCAGCCATGCCAACAGCAGCAAGAATCCGGAAAACCAGCCGAAGGTGATCGCCGACATCAACGCGCAGCTGGCGGCGGGCGAGCAGCGCATTGTGGGGGTGATGGTGGAGAGCCATCTGGTGGCGGGCCGACAGGAGCTGGTGGAGGGACAGCCGCTGGTTTATGGGCAGAGCATCACCGATGGCTGCATCGGCTGGGACACCTCGCTGGAGGTGCTGGAAAGCCTGGCGCAGGCGGTGCGCGCACGGCGTGCGTTGCGGTTGAGCGAAGCGGCGTGAGGTAGAGCGGGGCTCTGCCCCGCTGCCGCGCAGAGTCCGGCGCTACATTGACCGCCGTTACGGTGCCCGTCGCAGGCGGGCCAGCGCGAGATAGATCGCCGGCGTCGTATACAGGGTGAGCCACTGGCTCACCAGCAACCCGCCGACAATGGCGATCCCGAGCGGCTGGCGCATCTCCCAGCCCTCGCCGGTTGCCAGCATCAACGGCAGGCAGCCCAGCAGGGCGGCTACGCTGGTCATCAGGATCGGACGGAAGCGCAGGCGCGCCGCGTCGAGGATGGCCTCATGCGGCGACACTCCCCGCAGCCGCTCCGCCGACAGCGCGAAGTCGATCATCAGGATGGTGTTCTTCATCACCACGCCCACCAGCAGGAACAGGCCCAGCAGCGAGATCAGATTCAACTCGTTGCCGAACGCCATCAGCGCCAGCAGCGCACCCACGCCGGCGGAGGGCAGGGTGGACAGGATCGCCAGTGGCAGCACCGCGCTTTCATACAGGATGCCCAGCACCAGATACACCGCCAGCATCGCGCCCAGCACCAGCCACAGCTGACGACTGCGCAGCTGCTCCAGCCCACCGGCTTCGCCGCTCAGCTTCGCCTGCACGTGCGTGGGCAGCATGATGCCGGCCATGGCGCGGTCGATGGCCTGCACCGCCTGGTCCAGGCTTACCCCCGGCGCGAGCGCGAACTCGATCCAGATCGAGGCGAACTGCTGGCTGTGGTAGATGCGGTCCGGGGCCATGCCGTAGCGCCAGCTGGCGATGGCCGACAGCGGCAGGCGCTGGCCGTCGCCGCCGATCACGTGGATCTGCTCCAGCGTGGTCGGGTCCTGGGTGTAGCGCGGGTCCAGCTCCATCACCACCCGGTACTGGTTGAGCGTGTCGTACAGCGTGGCGACCTGGCGCTGGCTGAAGGCGTTGTTGAGCACCGAGGCGACCACCCGCATGTCCACGCCCAGCCGCGCGGCGGCGTCACGGTCGATGTCCAGCACCACCTGGCGCATGCCCTGGTCGCCCTGCGACTCCACGTCCACCAGCTCGGGCAGGGCACGCAGCGCTTCGCTGACCCTGGGGGCCCACTCGCGCAGCGGCTGCAGGTCGTCGGACAGCAGCTGGAATTCGTACTGGCCACTATCGCCGCCGCCTTCGAGCTTGATGTCCTGGTCCACCCACAGGAACAGACCACCGCCGGGAATCTTCGGCAGGTTGGCGCGCAGGCGATCGATCACCTGCTGGCTGGACACGCGCCGTTCCGACAGCGGCTTCATCTTGATCGTGATGAAGGCGTTGTTGACCCCGTTTCGTCCACCGACATAGCCGATGATGTCGCTGATCGCCGGGTCGGCCAGCAGCAGCGTCCGGTAGGCGTCGATCTTCGGCTGCATCACCTGGAACGACAGCCCGTCGTCGCCGCGTGCGAAGCCGCGCAGCTGGGCGGTGTCCTGCTTCGGCACGATGCCCTTGGGCACCTGCTGGAACAGCCACACGTTCAGGCCGATCACTGCCACGAACAGCAGCAGGGGCACCGCCAGCCACCGCAGCATGCGCGCCAGTCCCCGCACATAGGTATCGCGGAGCCGGGTGAACAGCGCCGTTCCCAGGCGCTGCAGCGCGTGTCCCGGTTCCGCGCTCCGTGCGCCGAGCAGCCGCGCACACAGCATCGGTGTCAGGCTCAGCGAGACCAGCAGCGAGACGCCCATCGCGGCCACCAGGGTGAGCGAGAACTCGCGGAACAGGCGCTCGACGAAATCGTCCAGGAACAGGATCGACACGAACACCACCGCGAGCGCGATGTTCATGGAGAGCAGCGTGGCCCCGACTTCGCCGGCTCCCTGCAGCGCGGCCTGCAGCGGCGCGGCTCCGTTCTCGCGGTGGCGGGCGATGTTCTCCAGCACCACGATGGCATCGTCCACCACCAGCACGGCGGCTACGATCAGCGCCATCAGCGAGAGCGTGTTGAGGGAAAAGCCCAACAGCGCGATCACCGCCAGCGCGCCCAGCAGCGATACCGGTATGGCCAGCGTCGGCACCAGCGCGGCCCGCCAGTGGCCGAGGAAGCCCAGCACTACCAGCACCACCAGCGCGATGGCCAGCACCAGGGTCAGCTCCGCCTCGCGCAGGGTGGCGCGGATCACCGGAGAGCGGTCCATCACCACGTGCATGTCGATGCTGGCCGGCAACAGCGCCTGCAGCGCGTCCATCTGCGCGTTGATGGCGTCGACCGTCTCGATGATGTTGGCATCAGGCTGGCGGCTCACGATCAGCAGCACCGCATCGCGCTGGTTGTGGAAGCCGCTGGCGTAGCGGTCTTCGACGCCTTCGCTGACCGTGGCGACATCCTTCAGGGTGACCGGTCGCCCGTCGCGCACGGCGATGATCAGCTGCCGGTACTCGGCAGCGGTGCGCAGCTGCAGGGTCGCCTCCAGCTGCCACTGCTGGCGCTCATTGGCGACACTGCCGAGTGGCTTCAGCGCGTTGGCGTTGCGGATGGCCGCGGCGACGTCATCCAGCGCGATGCGATGATGGTTCAGCGCATTGGGGTCGAGCGACACCCGTACCGCCGGCAACGAACTGCCGCCGACCTGCACTTCGCCGACACCGGGAATCTGCGCCAGCTTCTGTGCGATCACGGTGGAGGCGACGTCGAAGATCTGGCCGGGCGCGAGGCTGTCCGAACTCAGCGCCAACGCCAGGATCGGGGCCTGCGAGGGATTCACCTTGTTGTACTGGGGCATGCCGGGCATGCCGCTGGGCAGCTGCGCCCGCGAAGCGTTCAACGCAGCCTGGACCTCGCGCGCGGCGCTGTCCACGTCCACGCCCAGTTCGAACTGCAGTTCCACCTGGGTGGAGCCCTGGGTGCTGGCCGAATCGATGCGGGTCAGACCCGGAATGGTACCGAGCGCGCGCTCCAGCGGCGTGGCAACGCTGGCCGCCATCGATTCCGGGCTGGCCCCGGGCAGGCTGGCGCGCACGTTGATGGCCGGGTAGTCGACCTGCGGCAAAGGGGCCACCGGCAGCAGGCGCAGACCCAGCAGCCCCGCCAGCGCCACGGCCACCGCCAGCAGCGTGGTGGCGACCGGGTGCAGCACGAACCAGCCGATCGCCCGCGCCAACGGACTCACGGGCGTGCCTCCGCGGCGGCATTGACCACCTCGGGACGGCGACGGAAGCGGTCGAAGAACAGGTAGATCACCGGCGTGGTGAACAGGGTCAGCACCTGGCTGACGATCAACCCGCCGACCATCACCCAGCCCAGCGGCTGCCGCAGCTCCGCACCGGAACCGCTGGCGAACATCAGCGGAATCGCACCGAACAGGGCGGCCAGCGTGGTCATCAGGATGGGGCGGAAACGCAGCAGCGCCGCCTGGTGGATCGCTTCGCGCGGGCGCATGCCGTACTCGCGCTCGGCCTCCAGCGCGAAGTCGATCATCATGATCGCGTTCTTCTTCACCAGCCCGATCAGCAGCACGATGCCGATCACGGCAATGAGGTCCAGGCTGCGCCCGCTCAACAGCAGGGCCAGCAGCGCGCCGACCGTGGCCGAGGGAAGGGTCGAGAGGATGGTGATGGGGTGGATGAAGCTTTCATACAGCACCCCCAGCACCAGATACATCACCACCACGGCGGCCAGCACCAGCCACAACGTGCTGGACAGTGACGCACGGAAGGCGTCGGCCGCACCCTGCAGGCGCAGTTCCACTGCCGCAGGCAACGCGATGGCGGCGCGCGCACCTTCGATAACCTGCACGGCTTCTCCCAGCGACGCTCCCTCTGCAAGATTGAACGAGAACGTCACTGCCGGGAACTGGCCGACGTGGTTGATCAGCAGATGCGCCGGGCGCTGTTCGATGCGGGCGATGCCGGCCAGCGGTACCTGGACCCCGTCGACACCGGCGACGTGCAGGCGCGCGATGGCGTCCGGACCGACTGCGGCATCCGGTGCAGCTTCCAGCACCACCCGGTACTGGTTGGCCTGGGTGAAGATGGTGGAGATCTGGCGCTGGCCGAACGCGTCGTACAGCGCATCGGCGACGGCATCCACGCTGATCCCCAGACGTGCGGCGGCGACGCGGTCGATCACCACGTGCGCCTGCAGCCCACGGTCCTGCAGGTCACTGGCCACGTCGCGCAGCGCGGGTTGCTGCTGCAGATGGGCCAGCAGCGCAGGCGTCCAGTGGGCCAGCGCATCGCTGTCCGGACTGGTCAGGGTGAATTGATACTGCGTGCGGCTGATCCGGTCCTCGATACCGAGTTCCTGCACCGGCTGCAGGTACAGCCGGATGCCGGGAATCCCGGCGACACGTTCCTGCAGGCGCGCGATGATCTCGGACGCGCCGGCATCGCGCTGTGCATGCGGTTTCAGTTCGATCAGCAGCCGCCCGCTGTTGAGCGTCGGGTTGCTGGCATCCACGCCGATGTACGACGACAGGCTGGCCACGTCCTCGTCGCCGAGCAGTGCCTCGGCCAGCGCCTGCTGACGCTGGCGCATGGCCTGGAACGAGATCGACTGCGGCGCTTCGCTGATGCCCTGGATCAGCCCGGCGTCCTGCACCGGGAAGAAGCCCTTGGGTACCCACACATACAGCAGTGCGGTCAGCACCAGGGTCGCCAGCGTGGCTGCCAGCATCAGCGGCTGGCGCTGCAGCACCCAGTGCAGCTGGCGGTCGTACATCGCCACCACCCGGTCGAAGGGATCGCCCTGCTGCGACGACTCGCGGCCGTCGGCGTCGCGCCGGGTCGCGTGGCCCGCCTTGAGCAGACGCGCGCACATCATCGGGGTCAGGGTCAGCGAGACCACCAGCGAGATGCCGATGGCGACCGCCAGGGTGATCGCGAACTCGTGGAACAGCTTGCCCACCACGTCGGCCATGAACAGCAGCGGGATCAGCACGGCGATCAGCGAGAGCGTCAACGAGATCAGGGTGAAGCCGATCTGGCGCGCTCCCTTCAGCGCGGCCTGGCGCGGGGTCTCGCCACGCTCCAGATGCCGGGCGATGTTCTCCAGCATCACGATGGCGTCGTCCACCACGAAGCCGGTGGCGATGGTCAGCGCCATCAGGGTGAGGTTGTTGAGCGAGAACCCGGCCAGCAGCATCACCCCGAACGTGCCGATCAGCGACAGCGGCACCGCGATGCTGGGAATGATCGTGGCCGGCACGTTGCGCAGGAACACGAAGGTGACCATCACCACCAGCGCGATGGCGATCACCAGCTCGTGCTGCACGCCGCGGATGGAGGCCCGGATCGATTCGGTGCGGTCGCTCAGCACCACCACGTCCACGCCCTTGGGCAGCGACGCCTGCAGCTGGGGCAGCAGGGTGCGCACCTGGTCCACCACCGCGATCACGTTGGCCCCGGGCTGGCGCTGGATGTTGACCAGCACTGCCGGGGTGCGCCCGGACCAGGCGGCCAGCTGGCGGTTCTCGGCCCCGTCTTCGATCGTGGCCACGTCGCCCAGGCGCAGCGGCGCGCCCTCGCGGTAGCTCAGGATCAATGCGCGATACTCCTGCACCGAGCGCATCTGGTCGTTGGCGTCGAGCATGATCGCGCGCGTGGGGCCGTCGAAGCTGCCCTTGGGCAGGTTGACGTTGGAGGCTCCGACAGCCTCGCGGATCTGTGCCATGGACAGGCCATTGGCGGCCAGCGCGGCGGGGTTCACCTGGATGCGCACCGCCGGGCGCTGCCCGCCCGCCAGGCTGACCAGCCCGACGCCGGGCAGCTGCGAGAGGCGCTGCGCCATGCGCGTGTCCACCAGGTCGTGCACCTGCGGCAGCGAGAGGCCCTGCGAGGTCACCGCCAGCGTCAGGATCGGCGTGTCGGCCGGGTTGACCTTGCGATACACCGGCGGCACCGGCAGGTCGTCGGGCAGGAAGCTGTCGGCGGCGTTGATCGCGGCCTGTACTTCCTGCTCGGCCACCCCCAGCGCGACGTCCAGCGTGAACTGCAGGGTGATCACCGACGCGCCGCCGGAGCTGGTCGACGACATCTGCTTCAGCCCGGGAATCTGGCCCAGCTGTCGTTCCAGGGGGGCGGTGACCGCGCTCGTGGTCACGCCCGGGCTGGCTCCGGGGTACAGCGTGGTGACCTGGATGATCGGGTAGTCCACCTGGGGCAGTGCGGCCACCGGCAACAGCCGGTAGGCGAGCACCCCGGACAGCAGCAGCGCCACCATCAACAGTGTGGTGGCCACCGGGCGTTCAATGAAAACCCGTGAAAGGTTCATGCGCCGGTCCGCGCGCGGTCCGTGTCCTGGATGATCTGCACCGGCGCGCCTTCGCGCAGGCCATCGATGCCTTCCACCACCACCTGCTCGCCGGCCTTCAGGCCTTCGCGCACGGCCACGCGCTCACCGTCGGCAGGGCCCAGCACCACGGTGCGCAGGTGCGAGGTGTTGTCCGGAGCGATCACGTAGACGTAGCTGCCCTTGCTGCCGAACTGCACGGCCGCATTGGGAATCACCACGCTGTCGGCGCTGCTCACCTGCAGGCGCACGTTGACGAACTGGTTGGGGAACAGTGCTTCGTCGGCATTGGCGAACTGCGCGCGCAGCTTCAGCGTGCCGGTGGCGGTATCGATGCGGTTGTCGAGGCTGGTCAGGGTGCCGTTGCCCAGTGCCTGTCGTTCTTCGCGGTCCCACGCTTCCACGACCAGCGCGGGGTTGGCGCGTGCGGCGGCCACCACGGCCGGCAGATCCGGTTCGGGTACGGTGAACAGCACGCTGATCGGCGTGGTCTGGGTGATGGTGGCCAGCGGTTCGGTATCGCCACTGCGCACCAGGTTGCCCACGTCCACATTGCGCAGGCCCATGCGCCCGGCTACTGGCGCGGTGATACGTGTGTACTGCAGCTGCAGGCGTGCTTCATCCACGGCGGCCTGGTCGGTCTGGCGACGCCCTTCCAGCTGGCGCACCCTGCTCTGCTGGTCGCTCAGCTCCTGCGCCGAGACGTAGCGCTGCCGTTGCAGCTCCTCGTAGCGCGCGAGCTGGTTGCGGGCATTGTCCAGTTCGGCCAGGTTCTGCTGCTGGGTGCCCTGTGCCCGTGCCAGCTGCACCTGGAACGGGCGCGGATCGATCTCGGCGATCAGCTCGCCTGCGTTCACGTGCTGGCCTTCGGTGAAGGTCAGCCGCAGCAGTTCGCCGTCGACCCGGCTGCGCAGGCTGACCGTCTGCAGTGGCGTTACCGTGCCCAGTGCCTTCAGCCGAACCGTCAGGTCTTCCTGGCTGGCCGTCACCACGCGCACCGGCGTGGCCTGTGGCGTGCGCTCTGCCGGGGCGGCGTCGGTGGCGGACAACAGCTTCCAGCCTGCCACGGCGGCGAGGCCTACGGCAGCGACAACGATCAGGGTCTTGGTCAGGCGAGGTGAAGACATACGCATCCTGCGCACCCTCGGGCCGAGCAGTGCGTCCATGGGGACCGGTCCGGCGGGACCGATCGGAGCAAACGGGGGAGGGTGTCTGGCGGGATGGTGCGCGGGGCACCACCACTTGGCTGGATGCCGTTCCGGAGAACGGGGCGCTCATGATACAGGCGGGCGCGTTTTGTCTCACATGACGATGGTCATGGATGGCCCAGGTGCCGCAACGTCAACGCCCTGCTGAAGGGCGGCGGTAGAGTCGCTCGCAAGACGACTGCCGATAGCGTCGATGAGCAGGGGAAGGCATGAACCCGAGTCGAAGCAACGTAACGCGTCGGACGCTCAATGCACCTCATCCCGGTACACAAACTTTGGCATCTCCCACCGGAAGTGAATCGCCAGCAACCGGAACGCAAACCCGCCGCCCAGACACCACAACGTAGCAGCATTCAACGACACCCCCAGCTCCAGCAATCCCAGATACGCCGCGCCGGTGAGCAGCGTGATCACCGCGTACAGTTCCTTCTGGAAGATCAGCGGCACTTCGTTGCACAGTACGTCGCGCAGCACGCCGCCGAACGCGCCGGTCAGCATGCCGGCAATCAGCACGATCGGGGCGGCATGCCCGCCCTCGCGCGCTACCGCGCAGCCGATCAGGGTGAAGGCGATCAGGCCCAGGCCGTCGAGCACCAGGAAGGTGCGGCGGAAATGGTGCATCCATCGCGCCAGCCAGGTGGCGAACAGCGCCGCGCAGATGGTGAAGCCCAGGTATTCCGGGTGCTTCACCCAGCCCAGCGGGTAGTGGCCCAGCACGATGTCGCGCAGGGAACCGCCGCCGAGCGCGGTGACGCAGGCGATGATGATCACCCCGAACAGGTCCATGCGGCGACGACCGGCGGACAACGCGCCGGTCATGGCTTCGGCGGAAATGGCGATGAGGTAGATGACGGAGAGCAGCATGGGGAGCTCCGGTGCGGCGGTCAGGAACTCGGACGCGCGCCCGGCCCGCGCCAGGGCGCAGGTTGGGTGGGTCCGGTTGCCGCTCCCGCTGTCCTTTTGCCTGAGAGTTCAGTGGCCAGGCCACGTGCCCCTTCGGCGGGTCATTGAAGACCTCTCTCCAGATCGGCGTGCTGGATGCATGGTTGGCAGCGGATCGAGCTGCCGGCCTGAGCGATTATGGGAGCCTGCGCCTTCGGCGGGTGCCGGCGTGGCACCTCTCTCCTGCATCCGGGCGCGATGATACCAGCCGGCGGGGCTGTTCTGGCCGATAATGCCCGCATGGCCGCTGAACCGACCCTCTGGTACGTCTACCTGCTGGAATGCCGCAACGGCAGCTACTACGCCGGCATCAGCAATGACGTGGAGGCCCGTTTCCAGGCCCACCTGTGCGGTAAGGGCGCGCGCTATACCCGCGCCAACCCGCCCGTCCGGGTGCTGGCCAGCCGCGCCTACCCCGACCGCGCCACCGCTTCCAAGGCCGAATGGCAGCTCAAGCGCCAGCCGCGCGAGCGCAAGCTGGCGTGGCTGGCGGCCGGCGAGGCGTTGCCGGGCTGACAGGGTTCGGCCACTTCGCTGCCCGGATCGGTCCCGAGGATATCGCGGCCGCACGCATGCCGCTGAATCCGGCCAACGTGCCTGCTTCGTTGCGCAGCCTGGCTGGCAAGAGCGCATCTATCAGCGCAGCCGCGAACCAGCATGCTGCGTTGGCACGCCAGCACGCTCGCCCTGCACATCTGGATCGTGCGCCACTGGACCCCGCAGCAGATCACCGACACCCCCCCCGTCGCGGCGGTGTCTGCGCGTCGAGAGGACGTCGCCGTTGAGACGCGTTGCGTGGGAAGATCGGCCCGACGACTGGCCCGCCCTGGAGGAAACGATGTCCACGCTTTCCCTGCTGCTCGCATTGACCACGGCCGCGCCGATGGCAGACCCGGCGACGCTCGCGGCCATTGAAGCCACTTGCCTGGATTATGTGGACGGCCAGCTCGAGGGCGACCCGGAACGCGTAGCGCGCGCGCTGCATCCGGACCTGGCCAAGCGCGCGGTGCTGGGCGACACGCCCGACGAACGCCTCGGCCTACGCCGCATGTCGAAGGAAGAACTGGTGGCGCTGACCAAAGCCGGTGCGCTGAAGACGCCGAAAGACCAATGGAATCGCCGCTGCACCGTGCTGGATGTCACCGGAAACGCGGCCTCGGTACGTCTGGAAACGCCCTGGTTCGTGGACTACTTCCACATGGGTCGTTTCGACCAGCGCTGGATCATCGTCAATGCGCTCTGGTATCCCAAGCCTAGATCGTAGAGCAACGCCTGGCGTCGCTTCGTGGATCCACAGGATCTTGCTGGTAACGAAATGACGAACATTGCCAGTGCTGCCTATGACATTCGGGGCTGCTGAGATACCACGTTCTGACGCTCAAGCTCCTCGGCCTGCTTGTGAGCAGCTACTCCATGGCGATCCTCGGCCAGCGAATGCAATCGGGCGACGGAGTCCTCCACTGGTATGGCAATCGCCTGAGTGGTCGACATGTGGGCCCTGCTATGGGTGGGATCATTCAGCTCGCCCTGAACCACGAACACCCTCTCCCCCGCGTGCGAAGTGGGGGTCTGAGTGCTCAGGACCACGTGGTCAATACGCGTCAGCCCAGCTTCTCTGGCCAGGCAGGCCGAGCTGGCCGCGAGCCGTTCGCTATTGTGATCAAACGTCCGTCCAAGGCTTGACTCAAGTCTCATCACAGCGCGGTTTGCCTGCTCCAGTATCGGGTCGGCGCGAGCTGCCAATTGAACTTCACTTCCTCCAACGACACCCTCCGGCACAAGCGAACCCTGCCGCCTTTGCAGTTCTCTGGTATCGACGTGCAAGAGCGGTTCAAGGCCTCCGTTCGGCACTGATCGATTCAGATCGATGGTCCCATCTGCATTGTGCTGTCGAACAATCTCAGCGCGAGGGACATCCGACCACACCCCGTCAATGAAGGCGTGGCCACGACCATCACGATTCCACACAACCATATCGGTTCCGGATGCGTACAAGCCGCCGGTCGCTGATGCGCGCCCCTCTGCCTGCGGTCGGCCCCACGCGTAGGCTTGACCGTCCTCAAGCGCATCCAGGTAGGCAGGCGACTCGACGTTCTGCAGGAAGAGCGTTTTGACAACTTCGTACCTGTGCATTGCCTCCGGGTTGGCGTGGTCTGCGCTCAGGGTGGCGGGGTCGGCAAGCGGGTTCGCAGATACGTCTGCGAACACGTCTCTCATTGGATTTCCGTTCCCCGCGCCGCGCAGCTTGTTGAATACCTCCGTGCCTTGGAGTGCGTGCTCTACGCCACTCTCAAGGTAATCAGGCTGCTCCACTCCACGAACGATCCGGTTTGGCAACATTCCATCGACGCGCTCCTTGACCAGCTCAACGCTGTCGAGGTCGCCACTGGTGATCGACCTGAGTACGCCCGGATACCGTGCTTGGCCAGCCTGGTTCTCCAGCTTCATCAGAATCGTAGCGAGCTTTGCCTGATCATCGAGGGAGGACTGCTGATACAAATCAGTCCCACGCAATTGCTGCATCGCTCCACCAAGGTCGCGCTGACCGTCGCCTGCGCGCATCAGGCGGTCAACCTGGGTGACGTCCCTCGCGTGTACGAATCCAATGCCGTCAGCCGACGCAAGGAACGCGTCCAGGTTCGTCCTTACTGCTCCATCCATTGCTCGTCCGTGCTGTGCACGGATTGCATTTCCATCCCGTTGGAGGTCTGAGATGGTTTGCTGGCGCTGCTGCGCTGTCAGCTCCAGAGAAGGCGTCTGGTCGCGAGCCCAACCCTGATAGGCGTCTACGAGCTGCGTTGCCACGGCCGGGTGTTGGCCAAGGTCGGTTTGCAGTGTGCCGATCGAGAAGCCGCTGTTGCCGATGGGTTCCATAACGCCCGCACGGATGTTGCCCGCGAACGACAACTTATAAGCGACATTCCTGCCTGCGCTGCTACCTTCCGAGGCGACGCCTATCGCAAAGTAGGCGAGCGTGCGGAGTTGGTCATCATCAAGCTGCTGGGGCCGGGCGGCTGGGACGTTGTTCAATGCGGCTTCTCTTGTCCGTTGTCAGTTTCCGCAGAGCGTCATCAATTCGCGCACTGATGTCATCACGCCGACGGTTTCGTCAGCCACCGCAGGCGTCATGCCATCAATAAGTTCATCATCACTTCGCGATGCGTCTTCCGCATAGGGCGATAGTGTGACAAGGCAGGTCGCGTTATCGCCGGACTGATGTTGCTTGCTGGCGAGCGCCAATCTGATATCTGCGGTGGTGGAGTATCCAAGCGTCCTGCCGCATGCTTTCAGAACTGCCTGCAGGCTTCTTGCGGCCTCAGTTGAAGCATCGGCCGCGTCCGGGATGCGCTTGAGTAAGGTGGCAATAGACTCGTTGGTGCATGCAGCTTCAACAGCAACATAGTCGCCCTCGAAGCTGCCGTTCTCACCACAGAATGCCGAGCAGGCCTCCGGCGACGAAGTTGCTACCTCAACACCGTCCGTAGTCTTGCGCATCGTCAATTTACATTGGGAACCACCGGGTACTGAATCAACAAGGACTGCATTTTTGTCCCTGCCTATGGTGCCCTGCATGCTGCAGCCGTAACCGGAATTCTCTGTTTCCAGCTTGAACCGTAGGTTCACTTCATCGGAATGACGTTCAATGCGGAGTTGTCCCCAGCCGGCCTCTGTCGCATATGTCCCTGGGAGTGGGGTGGCCGCCTCGCTTGGCGACGGAGATGCAGTCTCCCCCGCCTGTGAGCGCTCCGCGGAGCATCCAGCAGCCAGCATGCCGGAGGCGAGCAGTAGCAGTGTTTTAAGCATGGTCATGCCGGAGCGGGTCTCTTGGATATGATCGAACCATACCAGTGCGTCCATGGAAGAAGGATGCGACAGGTCGCAGAACGTTAAGAATGCGTCTTCCACCTGCCGTGACTTCTCCGGTTTACTCAGGAAGGTCCGTCCGCCTCCCAGCGAGGCGGCACCGGCGGCTGCCCGTAGGCACTTGGCACATGGGTGTGGGATTATCCACGGGCGGGCTATCTTGCGGCTCCCGTTTGTTAACTCCTCCAGGCCAGAGCATTGCCATGTCCCGAGACCTGACCCAGTACCCTGATGACGAGAATGGCGACGTGCTGTGGAGCATGCTGCAGGACGGGGACGATCTTTCCATCGCCCGCGAGGTGGATTTCGCGACGATCTTTCCGGACGAGAACGCCGCCATCCAGTTTGCCGTGCATCTGCTCAGGAACGACCAGAAGGTGTCGTTCTCAGCCTATGAGGGGCACGATACCCATCCCTGGCAGGTTGTCGCCCATCCGCTGATGCTGCCCACCTACGACAACATCAGCGGCTTCGAGGCGCTGCTTGAAAGCGAGGCGTCCCGGTTCGGCGGCCGCGTCGATGGCTGGGGCTGCATGCAGCAGGGCGGGCAGCAGGTGTCGCCTCCATGACCGACATCGACGCGGCCCTGGCTGCCACGATGATCGGCAAGGTGGTGCTGGCCGGCATGACCTACCTGGATGCCGACGACAACGCGCTGGAACAGCGGCAGCTGGCCGGCACCGTGCTGCGCATCAATGCGGAGGAAGGGGTCGTTCTGGCCAGCGTGGTCGACGGGGAGGAAATCTGTCTTCCGCCGATGCTGGACCACTACCAGCGTGCCGCGCCGGGCGACTACACGCTGCGCTCCATTGACCTGACCATCAGCGATCCGGACTACCTGTGCACGTGGGACGTGCATCTGGCACCGGGCAACGACATGCCCTGAGTGCAGCCGGAGCAGGGTGTGTCACCCGATCGTGAATCCCACCGCCAGAAGGAAACATCAATGAGGAAAAACAAGGAAGGGAGGGCAATCTTTGCCGCAGTGGCCGTCTTGTTCAGCCTGTTCGTATTGGGATACCAGGGGGGCAAGCAGCTTGCAAGGACAGAGAATGCCGGTCAGCAGGTGAGTGAGCGGTAGAGCGATGCTCTGCGTCGCTGCCGGCAACATCCCGGACCATGCCTCAATGAATGGGTCACTGTCATCGGCGGTCGTCTGACGACCGACCCTGGCGGATGTCCAGCCGCGGCGGTCGCCGGTCGTCCTGGTCGTCGCCGAAGATGATCCGCGCACTGCGCTGGTAGCTCCAGTACGCCACGGCCCAGTTGAGCAGCACCACGATGCGGTTGCGGAAGCCGATCAGGAAGAACACGTGCGCG
>JAEWLO010000485.1 GCA_023457475.1 Pseudomonadota bacterium
GTTCTGCACTGCACAACGTATGGTGGGGGCGGGATCGCACGCACGACGTCTCACAAAAAACACGCTGAAACACCTGCGGCTCCCTGTTTACCGCCGCTTCGCCGGTGATGCCCTGCAACAAACACCACCACTGGCGTGTCCTCCGGAAACGTTTGCAGATGGCACTTTGTTGACAACGCTGTCAGGGGTCGGCCCAATCCGCCTCCATGAGCGGTTCAAACCCTGTTGCCAGGGCGCGCTCCACGCCGTCGCACCGTCACTACCGATTTTCCCTGGGGAGGGAGTTTCCATGAAGACGTACAAGGCAGTACCCCGCAAGGCCATGCTCACCTCCGCACTGCTGGTTGCCCTGGCGGGCCCGGCGTTCGCGCAGGACACCACCCGCGACGGCGAAGCGTCCTCCTCCGAGGGCCTGGACCCGACCACGCTGGATGCGGTGCAGGTCACCGGCATCCGCGCCAGCCTCGCCTCCTCGATGAACCTCAAGCGCGACAGCCAGGGTGTGGTCGACGGCATCGTGGCCGAAGACATCGGCAAGTTCCCGGACACCAATCTGGCCGAATCGCTGCAGCGCATCAGCGGCGTGTCCATCGACCGCACCAGCAGCGGTGAAGGCTCCAAGGTGACGGTGCGCGGCATCGGCCCGGACTTCAACCTGGTGCTGCTCAACGGCCGCCAGATGCCGGCGTCCAATCTCGGCGACGGCGGTGCCGGCCTGTCCAGCTCGCGTTCGTTCGACTTCGCCAACATCGCCTCCGAATCGATCTCGGCCGTGGAGGTCTACAAGACCGTCCGCGCGGACAACCCGACCGGTGGCATCGGCGCGACCATCAATGTCCGCACGCTGCGTCCGCTCGAAGCCGAGCCGGTGATCAGCGTCGGCCTCAAGGCGCTGAACGACACCTCCAACGACAATCTGCCGCGCACGCTGCAGGGCAACGACTTTACCGGCGAGATGTCCGGCATCTTCAGCCAGCAGTACGCCGACGGCCGATTCGGCGTGATGCTGAGCGGCAGCTACCAGGAGCGCGACTCGGGCTTCAACCAGGCCACCGTCGCAGAGGGCTGGGCCACGTTCTACGGCAACAACACCACCGATGGCCGTACGCTGCCGCAACCGGGCACCGGCTATGCCGACCGCCTCACCAACCGTCCGGGCCCGACCGACGTCTATGCCCGGCCGCAGAACACCGCATACAACGTCAACGGCATCCAGCGCCAGCGTACCAATGGCCAGGCCACCCTTCAGTGGAAGCCGGCCGACAACGTGACCACCACGCTGGACTACACCTATGTCGAGAACAAGGTGCAGCAGCAGCGCAGCGAGCTGTCGGTGTGGTTCAACTACGGTCCGGGCGACAGCACCTGGACCAATGGTCCGATCGCCGCGCCGATCGTCTACAGCGAGGACATGACCAACTCGGACCTGTCGATGGGTGGCATGCAGCTGGCCACGAAGAACACCATGGATTCGCTGGGCTTCAACGTGGACTGGGAAGTCAACGACCAGCTGGACCTGAGCTTCGACATGCACAGCTCGACGGCCGAATCGCAGCCGGACAGCAAGTACGGCTCGGCCGGCGTGCTCGGCGTGGCCGCCTTCGTGCGCGGCACCACTACGGTCGACTACAGCGGTGATCTGCCGATCATCAACGTCGCCCTGCCGCCGGGCGGCGTGCAGGCGGCCGATGCGCTGGTGACCGGCTCGGTGTTCCAGAACAGCTACAACAAATCGGAGGTGGACCAGTACCAGGGTCGCGGTACGTTCACCTTCGCCGACTATTCCGCGCTGGACTTCGGCGTCGGCTACACCGATGTGAAGAACCGTTCGGCGTCGGCGATCATGCAGCGCGACAGCTGGGGCGGCGTAGGCACGCCGGCCGACTACGACGACAGCATCTGGTACGCCGACGACATGGCGAAGTACTTCGATGCGTTCTCCGGGCACAACGATCCGCGCCTGACCGGCCAGTTCCTGGTGTTCGACTTCGATCGCCTCGTGGCGCGTGCCGCGGAAGTCGGCAGCGCCGGCAGCCCGGCCTGTCCGACCTGCTACTACGCCCCCACCGAATACACCGACGACATCCG
This sequence comes from Pseudomonadota bacterium, assembly GCA_023457475.1. Lineage (GTDB taxonomy): Bacteria > Pseudomonadota > Gammaproteobacteria > Xanthomonadales > Xanthomonadaceae > Stenotrophomonas. The sequence continues at coordinate 2,089 of JAEWLO010000485.1, forward strand.
CACCACCGAGAAGTCCAAGAGTGCCTTCCTGCAGTACCGTACGACCTTCGACTGGTCGATGCCACTGAGCGTGGCCGTGGGTGCCCGCTATGAACAGACCGAGGTGGATTCCTCGGCGATGGTGCGGGTGCCGCAGGGCATCAGCTGGAGTTCGGCCAACGAGCTCAACATCGACTACGCCGGCGACCGCGCGTTCATTGATGGCAGCGGCAAGTACGACTACGTGCTGCCCAATGCCGACCTGAAGCTGGATATTCTGGAGAACCTGGTGCTGCGCGGCAGCTACAGCCGCAGCCTGGGCCGTCCCGGCTGGAGCAAGATCCAGAGCGGGCAGACCCTGGCCGGCATCGTGCGCACGCAGGGCGGCACCGGCTCGCGCGGCAATCCCGGCCTGGAGCCGCTGCTGTCGGACAACTTCGATATCTCGCTGGAGTGGTACTACGGCGAGGCGAGCTACGCGTCGGTCGGCTTCTTCCGCAAGAACATCAAGAACTTCATCAGCGACACCATCGTGCGCGAGAACACCGGCGAGCTGCACACGCCCGTGGGTGGCGCGTACTGGAACGCCGCGCTGGCGTCCGGTGGCTGCGCCGCCACCGACGGGGCCTGCATCCGCAACTACATCTTCGACAACTTCGACGGCCAGCCCGGCGTGACCGCCACGGGCACCAATTCGGCCGGCGAGCGCACCGGCACCATCGTCGGCCAGCCGGGCGATCCGGTGGCCGGATTCGACATCACGCTGCCGGCCAACCAGCGCTCTGACCATCTCGATGGCTGGGAAGTCGCGCTGCAGCACGTGTTCGGCCAGTCCGGCTTCGGCGTGGCGGCCAACTACACCAAGGTCAAGTCGGGCCTGACCTTCGACAACTACAGCCTGGGCGACCAGTACCCGATGGTCGGGCTGAGCGATTCGGCCAACGTGGTGGCGTTCTACGACAAGAACCGCTGGCAGGTGCGTGCGGCCTACAACTGGCGCGACAAGTTCCTCAACGGCATCGGCGGGCAGGGTCCGAACCCGAACTACACCGACGACTACGGCCAGCTCGACCTCAACATCAGCTACGCAGCCACCGACAACCTGACGCTGAGCGTGGAGGCGATCAACCTCACCGACGAGACCATGCGCACCTACTCGCGCCACACCAACATGCTGCGCTATGCCACCCAGACCGGCCCGCGCTACATGTTCGGCGTCCGCTACAAGTTCTGACCGGAACGGGCCGCCCGGCGGGGCGGCCCGCCCGTTCGTGCCCTACACTGGATCACGTTCCGTCACTGCGACCCCGACATGACCGTCCAGCCCGGCCCGATCGACGAAGTGCGTGACCTCGATCCGGCGCAGCTGCGTGCGCTGCTGCCCACATGGACCACGCCGAAAGTCGTACGCGGTCTGGTGGCCGATTGGCCAATGGTCGCTGCCGCCCGGACGTCAGCGGCGGAAGCGGTCGCGTATCTCAAGCGCTACGACCACGGCACGCTGCCGGTGACGGCGACCACAGCGCCGCCTTCGGCCGGAGGACGGGTCTTCTACAACGAAGACATGAGCGGCTTCAATTTCCGCCGCGAGCAGATCGCCCTCAAAGTGGTGCTCGACACCCTGCTGAAGTACCAGCCGGACCCGGCTCCGCCGGGCATCTACGTCGCCTCGACCACGCTGGACAGCTTCCTGCCCGGCTTCAGCGGCGACAATCGCCTGGACCTGGGCGTGCCCGACCCACTGACCAGCATCTGGATCGGCAACCGCTCGCGGATCGCGGCGCATCAGGATGTTCCGGACAACCTGGCCTGCGTGGCAGCCGGCCGCCGCCGGGTGACGCTGTTCGCACCGGAACAGGTGGAGAACCTTTACATCGGCCCGCTGGATTTCACACCTGCCGGCCAGGCAGTGAGCCTCGTCGACTTCGCCGCTCCGGACACGGAACGCTTCCCCCGCTTTGCCGACGCATGGGCGCAGGCCCAGGTGGCCGAGCTGGAGCCGGGCGACGCGGTGTTCATTCCCTCCCTCTGGTGGCACCACATGGAGGGGCTGGAGGCGTTCAACGTGCTGGTGAACACCTGGTGGCGGCCGGTACCGGGATGGATGGACGCGCCGATGAACGCCCTGATGCTGGCCGTGCTTGCCCTGCGCGAGCTGCCGCCCGCGCAGCGCGCGCACTGGCGGGCGATGTTCGACCACTACGTGTTCGAGGCCGGCAACCATACGGCAGCGCATATTCCCGCCGCCGCGCGGGGCGTGCTGGGGTCATTGGACGCGGTGACGGCCAGCAATGTGCGTAGTGTTCTGCGCAAGCGGTTGGATCGGTAG
>JAEWLO010000486.1 GCA_023457475.1 Pseudomonadota bacterium
GCTCGAAGCGGCGAAGACGGTCTTCAGCAGCGTCGGCTTCGAAGCGGAGTGCCGCGCCCAGACCCGTCCCCGCCCCCAGCACCAGGGCCGGCCACGGGTCGCGACCGTCGACGTCGCCGTTCAGCGCCACCCGGGAGGAAGCATCGACATGGGGAATGGCGTAGGCCACCGCCTCGAAGTCGTTGATCACCTCCAGCGTGCCGAGGCCCGCTTCCTGCCGCGTCGCCGCCACGCCCACCGGCCAGGGCAGGTTGGTGTTGACCAGATGGTCGCCTTCCAGCACGCCGGCAATGGCCACCACGGCGGACGCAGGCGCGTCGGGCAGTTCGTGGCGGAAGCGCGCGATGATGGCCCCCAGGCTGGAGGATTCGGCACAGGCAAAACGACGCAGTGCATGGATGCGCGGCGTTTCACCCGGATGCAGCTCGGCCAGCGCCAGACGCGCATAGGTACCGCCCACGTCGGCCACGATCAGGCGCTCGGGCGGTGAACGGTGCAGGGTGCGCGGCGCGGACTGCAAAAACGGGGCGACCACACTCACGGCTTCGCCACCTGCAGTCGATAGCTGGTGCTGGCGGTGGCAGTGGTGCCGTCGGCCTGCACCGCGCGCACTTCCACCTTGTGCTCGCCGGCAGCGAGATCGGTGGGCAGCGCGCCGCGCCACAGGTGCGGCGACGGCGTCGCTTCGGGCGAACGGTCGAAGCCACGCAGCTTCTCGGCGGTATCGTCGGCCACGTTTTCCACCAGCAGGCGCGGGTCCGGTTGTTCGGTGCGCTTCATCGGCTGCCAGTCGCCAGTGTCGACGCGGTATTCGACCACCGTGTCCGCCTGGCCCATGAACACGTTCGCGTACACACCCCACGCCGGATACGCGCCCTTGCGCAGCACCTTGGGCGCATGCACGCCGATCTGGTAGTCGTCCGGCGCACGGGCCACGTAGTAACGCAGGCTGTACTCGCCGGCGGGCTTCACCGACAGCAGCGCGTAGCCATTCGGGGTGCCATCGCTCATGGTGGCATCGGGAATGCCGGCGCTGTCCTTCACCCCGGACCAGAACGCACCGCAGGCCGCACCCACATTGTATTCATGCAGCGGCCGGCTGCCCTGCCAGCCTTCGGCGACACCGTGGTAGTGGTGCTGCTGGGTGTGGCTGTGCCCGCTGAGTACCAGCACATGCGGGAAATCCTTCAGCAGCGCGAACAGCCGGGTGCGGTCGGCGTGACGGAAGGTCTCGCGGCCGGGGGCGGCGTCGAACAGCGGAATATGCAGGCCCAGCACCAGCAGGCGGTCGCGCGGCAGCGCCTTGAGATAATTGGCCAGGAAGGTGAACTGGTCCGGGCGCAGGCCGCCGACATACTTCGGCTTCGCAGTAGGGTCATACACCACATCGTCGAGGAACACGAAGCTGGCTCCGCCCTCCTCCACCGCGTAGGTGTCCGGCCCGTAGACCGCGCGCCAGCTGTCCAGCGAATGGCGGTCGTCGCCCGCATCGAAGTCCAGGTCGTGGTTGCCCGGTACGTGGAACCACGGCACCTGCAGCTGCGCGGTCGCCTTGTTGATCTCCGGGTAAAGGCCGAGATCGTCGTTGACGATGTCGCCCAGCGTGGTGCCCAGCCGTGCGCGGTGCTTGCCGATGATCGGCTCGACGATCGCACGCTGGTAGTAACCCACGTCCTGACGGGTGGCAGTCTGCGAATCGGTGAACACCAGCATGTCGAAGCCATCGCGGGCTCCGTCGGCGTCCTTCACCGCTTCCAGCGCGAAATCCCAGTTGCGCACGTTGCTGCCGGTGGGGGCGATGCCGTCGTACTTCAGCTTCGGCGAGCCCTGCGGCACATAGTGCCGCCAGAACGACGGCAACCCATTGGCCGCGGCCGGAAAGCGGAACTCATCCGGCTTGATCACGAACACGGTCTGTCCATCACGCACCGGCAGACTGTAGCTGCCGTCGGCGGCGGTGCGCACGATGGCCTCGCCGTTGGAGACCTGCACGCCGGCCAGCGCCGGGTCGGTCGGGCCCCGGCCGGGCTTGCCGTCCTGTTCCTGATAGACCTTGCCGGTAACGGTGGCCTCGCTGGCGGCCATGGCCGGTGCGGACATCAACAGCAGACAGGCCAGCCAGGCGGTGGTGCGGGTCATCGGGATGCGATCCGGTTCGTAAGGGGGCGATTGTAAAGCCGCACATGATCGCCTGCGCGGCGTTTCATCGACGTTAAACGCCTTCCGCAATGCGGCCGCGCCCCTCAACCCGCGTGACGCGCCTGCAGGACCGCTACCGCGTCGGCCAGCGCCAGCCCGCGCGAACGCAGCAGTACGGTGAGGTGGAACAGCAGGTCGGCCGATTCGCCCAGCAGGGCCTGGTCATCCTGCGACACGCCCGCCAGCGCGGTTTCCACGCCCTCCTCGCCCACCTTCTGGGCGATGCGGCGCACGCCCTGCTCGAACAGGGTCGTGGTGTAGCTCTTTTGCGGACGCTGCTGCTCGCGCTGGCGCACCAGCGCATCGAGCTGGCCGAGGAAGTTGCCCGGGGCCTGGTCGAAGCAACTGTCCGCCCCCGTATGGCAGGTCGGGCCTGCAGGCCGCGCAGAGACCAGCAGTGTGTCGTTGTCGCAGTCGATCCGAACCGCGCTCACCTCCAGTACGTGGCCGGAAGACTCGCCCTTGGTCCACAGGCGCTGTCTGCTGCGGCTGAAGAAGGTCATCCTGCCGGTCGCCAGGGTCACCGCGAGCGATTCGGCATTGGCGTAGCCCAGCATCAACACGGCCAGCGTATCGGCATGCTGCACCACCACCGGCAGCAGGCCGTCACCCTTGGCCCAATCCAGCGCTTCCAGTGACTGCCGCGACGGCAGCACCTCGATGGGGGTTTCAATAGACATCACGTACCTCGATCTGCCGCGCCCGCAGGAACTGCTTGAGCGCGGGAATGGCAATGGCACCGCTGTGGAACACGCTGGCGGCCAGCGCTCCGTCCACATCGGCCTGGTCGAACACCTCGAAGAAGTGCTCCGGCTCACCGGCTCCGCCGGAGGCGATCAGCGGCACCTGGCAGCGTTCGCGGGCCTGCTGCAGCTGCGCCACGTCATAGCCGCGGCGCACGCCGTCGCTGTCCATGCAGTTGAGAACAATTTCACCCGCGCCGCGACGCTGCACTTCGCTGACCCAGTCGAGCGTGCGCAGCGGCACCGCCTGGATCTTGTCCGGATCGCCGGTGAAACGGCGGACCCGCCACTGGCCGTCCGCCTCGCGCACCGAATCGATGCCCACCACCACGCACTGCACGCCAAACTCGTCGGCCAGCTCCGTGATCAGTTCCGGCCGACCCAGCGCGGGGGAGTTGATCGAGATCTTGTCCGCCCCGGCAAACAGCACGCGGCGTGCGGTTTCAACACTGTCGATGCCGCCGGCCACGCAGAACGGAATGTCGATCAGGCGCGCGATGCGCTCGATCCAGCCCACGTCGACCGAGCGCCCTTCCGGGCTCGCGCCGATGTCGTAGAACACCAGCTCGTCCGCGCCCTGGTCGCGGTAACGCAGGGCGAGCTCGGCGATGTCGCCCATGTCCACGTGATCCCGGAAGCGCACGCCCTTGACCACGCGGCCGTCCCGCACGTCCAGGCAGGGAATGATGCGGCGGCTCAGCATGCGAGGGCCTCACCCAGATCCATGCGCTGCTCGAGCAGCGCCTTGCCCAGCACCGCACCGCCGCACCCGGCCGCCCGCGCGGCGGCTACGTCGGCCACGTCGCGCATGCCGCCGGACGCCTGCACCGCCACGCCCGGCAGGCGCGCGGCCAGGTGCCGGTAAAGGTCGAGGTTCGGCCCGGCCAGCATGCCGTCGCGGGCGATATCGGTACACAGAAGGTGGCGCATGCCGGCGGCGGCGTAACGCTCGGCCAGCACATCGAGCGTGACTCCGGCATTCTCGGTCCAGCCGTGCACCGGCAGCTGCCAGGCCCCCTGCTCGTCCTGTCGCGCATCCAGCGCAATGGTCAGGCGCTCCGGGCCGAATTCGGCCAGCCAGCCGATCACGGCCTCCGGCTCGCGCACGGCGAGCGAACCCACCACCACGCGGCTCGCACCGGCATCGAGGATGCGCGCCACGTCGTCGCGCCCGCGCACCCCGCCGCCGGTCTGTACCTGCAGCGCGGTGTTCGCGCGGATCGCCGCCAGCAGCGGTCCCAGCGTATAGCCACCGGCCCGGGCCGCATCCAGGTCAACCAGATGCATCCACCGTGCTCCCTGTGCCTCGAAAGCCTGCGCGCGCGGCAACGGGTCGTCGCCGTAATGGGTTTCCTGCGCGTAATCGCCCTGTTTCAGGCGCACGACGCGGCCCTCGCGGATGTCCAGCGCGGGGTAGACAGTGAAACTCATACAGCGGTGCCCTCAAGGAAATTGCGCAGCATCAGCGAACCGGTGTCGCCGGAGCGCTCAGGGTGGAACTGTGCGCCGAACCAGCGCCCCTGCTCCACCATGGCGGCGAACAGTCCACCGTGATCGCAGCCGGCCACGGTGTGGTCATTGATGGGAGCCGCGTAGCTGTGTACGAAGTAGGCGCTGGCGCGTTCGGGAATGCCCTGCAGCAACACCGACGGCTTCATCGGCAACAGCCGGTTCCAGCCCATGTGCGGCACGCGGATGCCGAGGGCCGGCACCAGCTTGCGCACCGTGCCGGGGATGAGGCCCAGGGTTTCCACGCCCGACTCCTCGGAGTGTTCGAACAGCAGCTGCATGCCCAGGCAGATGCCCATCAGCGGCACCTGCAGCTGCCTGAGCGGCTCGACCAGGCCCTGCGCGTGCAGCCGCTGCATTGCCGGCTTCGCCGCGCCCACCCCGGGCAGGATCACCCGCTGCGCGCCCTGGAGCCCCGCCGGGTCGCGCACCAGCGTGACCCGCGCGCCCAGCCGTTCCAGTGCGTACCGCACCGAACCCAGGTTGGCTCCGCCGGCATCGATCAGCGCCACCTCGCTCACAGCGCCCCCTTGGTGCTGGGCAATGCGGTGCCCTGGCGCGGCAGGGCCTGGCGCAGTGCGCGGGCCAGTGCCTTGAAGCAGGCTTCCACCTTGTGATGGTCGTTGTCGCCGCGCACGGTCAGGTGCAGGTTCAGGCCGGAGGCATCGCACAGGGAACGGAAGAAGTGCGGCACCAGCTCGGTGGGCATGTCGCCCACGCGCTCGCGCTTGAAGTCGCCCTCGAACACGAAGTACGGCCGGCCGCTGAAATCCAGCGCGGCGCTGGCCAGGGTTTCATCCATCGGCAAAGTGAAGCCATAGCGGCCAATGCCGCGCTTGTCGCCCAGCGCCTCGCGCAACGCCTGGCCCAGCGCCAGCCCGGTGTCCTCGATGGTGTGGTGCTCGTCGATGTGCAGGTCGCCCTCGGCCTGCACGCTCAGCGCGAAGCCGCCGTGCTTTCCGATCTGCTCCAGCATGTGGTCGAAGAACGGCAGCCCGGTGTGCGTCTGCGGCTCCGCGGTGCGGTCCAGGTCGACCTCCACGCGGATCCTGGTTTCCTTGGTATTGCGCTGCACGGTGGCGCGGCGCGGCGCGTCGGCCAGTTCATGGGCGATGCCCTTCCAGTCCCACTCGCCTCCGAACTGTTCGGTACGCAGCTGGAAGCCACGGATGTTCATGTTCTGCGCGAACTGGATGTCGGTGGGGCGGTCGCCGACCATGCCCGAGCGCGCCCAGTCGATGGTGCGGTCCTGCAGGTAGGGCAGCATCATGCCGATGCCTGGCTTGCGGGTGGGCGCGTTGTCATGCGGCCACGTGCCGTCAATGAGCACGTCACGGAACACGATGCCCTGGCTCTCGAAGATCTGCAGCATCAGATTGTTGGGGCCATCGAATGACGCCTGCGGATACCCCTCGCTGCCCAGACCGTCCTGGTTGCTGACGATGACGAACTGGTAGCCGGCATCACGCAGCTTCAGCAGGGCGGGAATCACGTCGCGCACGAAGCGGATCTTTTCGTAGGCATCGATCTGGAAGTCGGCCGGCTCCTCGATGAGGGTGCCGTCGCGGTCCACGAAGAGAATGGGCGTCATGCGGCGGCCCTCCGTGCGAGGAGGGCTGCAAGCACGCGGTCGTTCTCTTCCGGGCTGCCAACGGTGATGCGCAGCGCATCGCCCAGCAAGGGCGCGGCACGCTGGTCGCGCACAACCACACCGGCACCAAGCAGCGCGTCGAACGCGTCTTGTGCATCGGCAAATCGCGCCAGCAGGTAGTTGCCCTGCGAGGGGTACACATTGACCACACCGGGAACCTGCTCAAGCGCCTGCGACAGGCGGCTGCGCTCGGCCTTCACCTGCGCCACGCGTCCGGCGGTCACCGCCAGCGCCTCTGGCTCCAGTGCCGCGAGCGCCAATGCCGTGCACGGGGCCGGGATCGGATACGGGGCCTGGCAGCGGCGCAGCAGCTGGATCAGCTCCGGTGCCGCGATCAGGCTGCCAATGCGGGCGGCCGCCAGCGCGTGCGCCTTGGAGAGCGTGCGCAACACGGCAAGGTTGTCGTAGCGGTCCAGCAGCGTGATGGCCGAGGACTGCTCCGCGTATTCGCCATAGGCTTCATCGACCACCACCACAGCCCTGCCCCGAAGTGCCGTGGCAACCCGCTCGATGTCCGCCAGCGCAATGCTGCTGCCGGCCGGATTGGAAGGGGTGCACAGGAACACCAGCTTGGCCTGTCGGGACAGCGCGGTGGCAATGATTGCGTCGATGTCGGTCTGCAGCGCACCGCCCTCATCGCGCAGCGGCACTTCCAGCAGCGGTGCGTTCTGCAACCGCGCGCACACCGCGTACATGCCGAACACCGGCGGCGTGACCAGCACGCCGTCCCGGCCCGGCTCGCACAACGCGCGCACCAGCAGATCAATTGCCTCGTCACTGCCCCGCCCGATCAGCAGTTGCGCGGGCGTGCAGCCATAGAGTGCCGCCAGGCACCCGCGCAGCGCGTCCGGCTGCGGTTCCGGGTAGCGGCGTGCACTGCCTTGCGGGTCGGCCGGGTTGGCCCACGCCGATTCGTTGGCGTTGAGCCACACCTCGCCGGCCAGCGCGCTGCTGCGTGCCGAGGCGTAGCCGGCGAAGGCCCGCAGGTCCTCGCGCACCAGGGAAAGCACGGAGGAGGCGTTCATGCGACCGCCTCCATGCGCAGGGTCACCGCGTTTTCATGGGCGTCCAGCCCTTCGGCACGCGCCAGCACCCGAGCACAGGTTCCAATGCCGGCAATGCCCTGCGCGGAGGCCTGCTGCACGCTGATCATGTTCTGGAAACTGGCGACGCTCACACCGCTGTAAGCGCGCGCGGCACCGGCGGTGGGCAGCACGTGGTTGGTGCCGCTGCAGTAATCGCCCAGCGCTTCGGGCGTGTAATCCCCCAGGAACACCGAGCCGGCCGCTTCCACCTGCGGCAGCCATTCGCGCGGCTCGCGCAGTGCAAGGATCAAGTGTTCGGGCGCGTAGCGGTTGCTGATCTGGAAGGCCTCCACCAGCGAATCCACCAGCACAAGCCGGGAGGCCTGCAGTGCCTGCACGGCAATATCCGCGCGCGACAGCTGCGCCAGCTGCTGTTCGACCTGCGCTTCCACCTGCTCGAGCATCGCCACATCGTCGGTCAGCAGCAGCACCTGGGAATCCGGACCGTGCTCGGCCTGCGAGAGCAGGTCGGCCGCCACGAACGCTGGGTTGGCCCCGGCGTCGGCGATCACCAGCACCTCGGAAGGACCGGCCGGCATATCGATCGCCGCCGCCCCGTCCTGCGCCACCTGCTGCTTGGCCTCGGTCACGTAACTGTTGCCGGGTCCAAACAGCTTGTCGCAGGCCGGCACGCTGTCGGTGCCATAGGCCATGGCGGCAATGGCCTGCGCGCCTCCCAGCTTGAACACGCGGTCCACGCCCGTCAGCCGCGCGGCAACCAGCACGGCCGGGTCGGCGCTGCCGTCCTTCCGGGGCGGCGTGCACAGCACCACTTCCCGACAGCCGGCCAGTTGCGCCGGCACACCCAGCATCAGGGCGGTGGACGGCAACGGCGCGCTGCCGGCGGGCACATACAGCCCCACCCGGCCGATCGGCCGCACCATGCGCTCGCAGCGCACGCCCGGGGCGGTTTCCACCGCGTAGCCCTGGCTCATGCCGGCCTTGTGGAAGGTGCGGATGCGGTCGGCCGCGTCGATCATGGCCTGGCGCAGTTCCGCGGGAACCGCACGCTCGGCGGCGGCGAACTCGTCTTCGCTCACCTTGAAGCTGTCAGGTGCAATGCCATCGAAGCGCAGGCTGATTTCACGCAGCGCGGCGTCGCCATCCGCGCGCACGGCAGCGATCAGCGCTGCCACGGATTCCCGTGTACGCGCCGCCACAGCCTGCACGGGGCGCTGCAGTGCCTGTGCCTGGGCGTTCTCATCAAGCTGGGACCATTGCAGACGATTCATGCCAGCGACCGCTCCACGCTCAGTACCTTCAATCCCTGTGCGCCGGCGCGCTCCAGCTCCTCCAGCCGCTGCCAGGTCAGCGCGCCGTGGCACATGGTCTGCAGGCGCAGGTGGCCGCCATCGTCGGGCAGCTGTTCCAGCGGGTCGGCGTCGGGCAGCAGGCGGGTAAGCTCGCTCACCCGTTCGGCGGCGGCACGGAACATCAGCAGCTTGCTGTCCTGCTGCTTCACGACGCCGTCGAGCCGGCGCAGCAGCATGGCCATCAGGCCGGCGCGGGCGTCGTCCGGGGTACGCACCGGGCCGGCCAGCACGGCTTCGCTGTCGAGCAGGGTTTCCACCGGCTTGAGCTGGTTGGCCGCCAGTGTGGCCCCGCTGGACACGAGGTCGCAGATCAGGTCAGCGGTGCCCAGGCGCGGGGCGATCTCGACCGAACCCGAGAGCTCGACCACCTGTGCATCGACGCCGCGTTCGGCCAGCCAGTCGGTGAGGATGGCGGGATAGCTGGTGGCGATGCGCTTTCCGGCCAGCTGCTGCACGCCCTGCCAGTCCCATTCCTCCGGCACGGCAAGCATGAGCCGGCACTGCCCGAAATTGAGGCCGCGCAACGCCTGGTAGGCATCGGGCAGGCCGATCTGGCGGCGGGCCGCGCCCTGCTCGTCCAGTTCGTTGCGGCCCACGATGCCGAAGTCGCAGACGCCATCGGCGATCAGGCCGGGAATGTCGTCATCGCGCACCAGCAGCAGGTCCACGGGCAGCGATTCGCCGTAGCAGAACAGTTTGTCGCGGCTCTGTCGCCAGCTCAGCCCACAGGCGGTGAGCAGGCTGCGGGCAGGTTCGGCCAGCCGCCCGCTCTTCTGGATGGCGATACGCAGCCGGTCGCGTGCCGGGGCGGTCTGGGTTGCACTCATGGGGAAGATCTCTACTCGGATGCGGGGGTGGCTGACGTGACGGCAATGGCGGCGGCGTAGCCGCCGTGACCATGCTCCAGCGAGCGCGCGACACGCCCGGTGGTGGTCACGCTGACACCGGTCAACTCATGGATTTCGCGATACGGCACGCCCTGCTGCAGCAGCGGCACGACCTTCCACCGGTCGGACAGGGCCTCCAGCTCGGCCGGCGTGCACAGGTCACGCAGGAAGGCGGTCACCGCCTCCGCGCTCTCCAGGCCGGCAAAGGCCCGCGCCAGGTTCTCAAGGTCGGCCTGGGCGTCTTTTTCACGGGGGACGGGACGTAGTTTCATCGTATCAATGTAATAGCGTGCTATTACATTAGCGCAAAAGCCGGGTTCTGCCAACTTCTAGTCCAGGACGGGTTCAGGCTCCCGCGAACAGCCGGTGCGCAACGGTTACCTGTTTTGGCGGGACGGTGTGGGTTTGCGGGGGATCCCGCGTGCCTTCGGCCCGCCAGATCCGCGCATTTCACCTTAACCCCGCGCCGTTGGCGCGCCCCCTTCAACAAGAAGGGGGCTCTCCACCAGACAGACGACGGCGACCGGACGGCAGCGACGCAGGGCGTCGCTCTACGCAAATTCCGGAAGGACCGTAGAGCCACGCCCTGCGTGGCTGCCCTTGATTTGGCCTCCGCCGTGGCCACCGACCACCTGTCGAAGGTGGGTCGGGGTGGGTTCGCGGGGGTCTCAAAAACATGGATGTTTTTGAGAAGCCCCCATGGATGGGTTCACGGCGTCCCCCGCGAACCCGCACCGTCCCGCCAAAGACGGGGACCAGCGCGCACCGGCTGTTCGCCCAAAACCATCAGCAGCCACGCAACGCGTGGCGATACGTAGACTGTCGACTGCCGCAAACAACAACGGCACCCGAAGGTGCCGTTGCTGGGTCATGCGATGAGGTAAAGCCTCACGCCATCGCGCGGGTCTGCTCCAGCTCGACCTGCAGGGCGCTGGCGAGCTCTTCGCGGGCGACTTCGAACTGTTGCTCGCGCAGCAGATCCTTGACCGCCACCACGCCGCGGGCCAGTTCGTCTTCGCCGGCGAGGACCACGAAGCGGATACCCGCCTTGGCCGCGTACTGGAACTGCTTGCCGATCTTCTTCGGCTCCATCTGTACTTCGGTGTTGATGCCACCGGCGCGCAGGCGGCGCGCCAGGTCCAGCGAATCCGGCAGGCCGTTGTCGTCCATCAGCGCCACCAGTGCGTGCACGCTGCTGTCCTCAATGCCGGCAATCAGCCCGGCTTCCTGCAGCTGCCAGAACAGACGACTCAGGCCGATGGAAATGCCCACGCCCGGCAGCTTCGACTTGGTGTAGTGGCTGGCCAGGTCTTCGTAACGACCGCCCGAGCAGATCGAGCCGATCTGCGGGTGGTCGGTCAGCGTGGTTTCGTACACCGTGCCGGTGTAGTAATCCAGGCCGCGTGCAATCGAGAAGTTCAGGCAGTACGACGTTTCCGGCACACCCAGCGCCTTCACCAACGTCAGCACTTCGCGCAGCTCGGCCACGCCCACCTTCAGGGTTTCGCTTGCCCCCGTATCCGCCGTCAGTGCGTCCAGCTGCGCCAGTGCGTCGGCGTGGCTGATCGAGCGCACGGCCACGAACGCCAGAATACGCTCCACCTGCTCGGCCGGAACGTCAAATCCTTCGCCAGTCAGCGTTTCGCGCACGTAGTCCGCACCGCGCTTGTCCAGTTTGTCCACTTCGCGCAGCACCGCCAGCTGGCGCTCGCCGTCGGCCACGCCCAGGCTTTCGAAGAAGCCGCGCATCAGCTTGCGGTTGTTCAGCTGCACCGAGAAATCACCGATGCGCAGCTCGGAGAACACGGCGTGGATCACCGCCAGCACTTCGGCGTCGTAACGCGTGCTCAGCGTATCCTTCCCGATCACGTCGATGTCGCACTGGTAGAACTCGCGGAAACGACCACGCTGGTGACGCTCACCGCGATACACGCGCTGCATCTGGTAGCGACGGAAGGGGAAGGTCAGGTCGTGCTCGTGCTCGGCCACGTAACGGGCCAGCGGCACGGTCAGGTCGAAGCGCAGCGCCAGCTCCGGCAGCTTTTTCTCGTCGGCTTTGGCCGCATTTTCCAGCGCGCCGGTCGACTGTGCAAAGTACACCTGACGTTCGGTCTCGCCGCCCGACTTGGTCAGCAGCACATCCGACAGCTCGAACACCGGGGTCTCCACCGGCAGGAACCCGAACCGCTCGTAGTTGCGGCGGATGACGTCCAGCATGCGCTGGAACGCGATCTGCTGGCGCGGCAGCAGTTCCAGGGTGCCAGGCGGCGTACGGGGCTTGATCACTTGCGGAGCTCCTGCGGAAACGTGGGGTGTGCGGACCGCCTATTCTAGCCGCACCCGGCCCATAGGGCCGCGTTGGCCGCCGGTAATCCGGCCCAATGGCCGCATGAAGTATCATGGCGATGTCCCGTTCACCTGGTTCGACATGACCCGGCCTCATTCCGGAACCGCCCTAGCTGCCGTCGAGGACCCCGCCGCGGGGTGTTCAACGCTGCGGGACTGCCTGCACTGCTCGGTCCGCCATCTGGCGGTCTGCTCGGCGCTGTCGCCGGATGAAGTGGAAGCGCTGGAGCGCGTGACGGTGTCGCAGCCGCTGCCGCTGGGAGCCACCCTCGCCCGCGCCGGCGAGGCACGCCAACATGTCTATACGTTGACGTCCGGCGCGCTGCGCCTGGTCCGCACCCTGGCCGACGGCCGGCGTCAGATCAGCGCATTCGTGCTGCCCGGCGACTACCTGGGCCTGACCGGCAGCGACCACCACCGCTACGACATCGAGGCCATCGCCGACAGCCGCGTGTGCCGCGTCGGCCTGGCCCAGATGAAAGACCTGCGCGCGCGCTTCCCGCACCTGGAGCGCAAGCTGCTGCAACGCGCCTGCCAGCAACTCGACGCCGCCGCCGACGCCGCGCTGGCCCTGGGCCGGTTGCAGCCGGCCGAGAAGCTCGCCGACTTCCTGCTGCGGTTGGCCTCGCGTGAAGCGCCGCTCGGGGGCGACCCGCTGCGGGTGACGCTGCCGATGGGCCGCGGTGACATTGCCGACCATCTTGGGCTCACGATGGAAACCGTGAGCCGTACCTTCACCAAGCTGCGCCAGCAGGGGCTGATCGCCCTGCCCCATCTGAACACCGTGGAGATTCTGGATCACGCGGGGCTGCAGACGTTGTCAGCGGACGAGGGCTGGGCGTAAGG
>JAEWLO010000487.1 GCA_023457475.1 Pseudomonadota bacterium
GCGCAGGCCCACGTCCAGGCCCGAGGTCGACTCGCGGGCCACGTTGATCGGGTTCACGTGCACGCCGTACAGGCGGCCATCGGCGGTACGGGTCACCCGTGCCAATGCATCCACGCAGGTGGGCGAGGTGATGTCGGCGTCGCCCAGGCGGCAGTTCGCTTCGCTGGCCAGGATGGTGCGCACATCCATGTCCTGTACCTGCTTGCGCATGTCGATGTCGAACCAGTCCACCGACAGGTCCAGGCCCAGCGCCGGCGACCACACCAGTCCCGCGCTCCACGACGTACTCGTTTCCGGATCCAGCCGGCGGTTGCCCTCGCGGGTGCGGATCAGATTCTCTTCGTAATCCGAGCAGTCCTCTGCCGCGTCCAGCGCACAGGTGTAGTAGTCGTTCGCGCTGGTCTCGTCGTTGCCCGGGCCTGCATACACGTAGTGCAGGTCCGGCGCGCGGAAGGCCGTGCCATACGAGCCACGGACCAGCAGCGTATCCAGCGGACGCCATTCCAGGCCGCCGCTCCAGGTCGCCTTGCCGATCGTGTTGCCCGAGTAGCGGTACTGGTCGTAGCGCCCGGCCACGCTCAGATTGAGCGTCTCCAACAGCGGCAGGCGCAGCTCGGCTGCCGTTGCCCAGCGGTTGCGGCTGCCGTGGCCATCGGAGTCCTTCCAGCTGTAGTAGTAGTACTGCGTGGCCAGGGGGTCCGGGTTGAGCGCGTAGGACTGATTGCCGAACTCGGCGGTCGCCGCGAAGCCCGCCTTGCCACCCGGGAGCTCGAACAGCTCGCCGTTGGTCAGGGTCAGTGCGGCGGTTTCCGTGCGGGACCTCGGGGTGTACGTGGTACGCGCGGCGATGGAATCGTACTCGGCGCGGCTCAGCGGCCTATACAGGCGGGCCGGGTCGGCGTTGTAGATCGGGAAGCCGTCGTCATCCTCGCCCAGCTGTGGGCCCAGGAACAGGTCGTTGGCCTTGGCCGCGACGATCTGCGGCCAGCGGATCGTCGACTGGTACTGAGAATGGCTCAGCGATGCCTCGTACTCCCAGTCGGCACCCAGTGCGCCCTTGAAGCCGGTGGTGACGCTGAAGGTCTTCTGGGTGCTGCGCACCATGCCCCGGTCCAGCCCGCCCATCTCTTCCGGCGAGAACTGACGCTGCCAGAACTCCACCTGGTCGGTGGCCTGGTTGTAGAAGTAGCCGTCTTCGTTGCCATCGGCCGCCATGCGCCCCCACTGGGTCACGTCGCGCATCAGGGCGAGGTCGTGGTAGCCCAGCTGCACGTCGGCAAACCATTCCGCGCCGTTGTCGAAGGCGTAGCGCAGTGCGGCGTAGCCATTGGCTCCGCGACGCTTGCTCAGGATCGTGCCGTAACCGATCGAGCGGTCGCTGCCGCAGTAGAAGCCATAACGCGGGCGCTCGGCGTAGTAGGTGCTGCCGCGGTTCTGGTCAGCCAGCGCATCGCAGGTCGCCTGGCCCGGGTCCAGGTAGTCGTCGTTGTAGTCGGTTCGCAGGTACGCGCGGCGCGCGGCACGCGCGCTCTCGGTGGGAGCGTCCAGGGTCGAGTCCTGCCGATGCCGCTCATAGGCCCACAAGGGGGTCTGCGACTGCAGTTCCAGGCTGTAGACCGCGCTGAAGCGGCCCGCGTCGAACCCACTGGCCACGCTCATGTCGAACGATTCGCCACCGCCCTCGGTGGTGGTGCCCATGCGCACGTCCACCGTGGTGCCGTCCACCTGCTTCTTCAGGATGAAGTTGACCACGCCGGCGATGGCGTCGGAGCCGTAGATCGCCGACGCGCTGCCGGTCAGGACTTCGATCCGGTCGATCATCCCCAGCGGAATGTTGGACACGTCGGTGAAGTTGCTGCGGCCCTGGAAAGGCATCGGGAAATCAGCGATGCGGCGGCCGTTGACCAGCACCAGGGTGTGGTTCGGTCCCAGGCCGCGCAGGTCCACCTGCTGGGCCCCGGGCGAGAAATCCGCGCCGCTGGACGACTGCTGGCTCTGGGTTTCGCCGCCGTTCTGGGTCATCGAGCGCAGCACGTCCGGCACGGTAGTGAAGCCACTGGCCTGGATCTGCTCGGCGGTAATCACGGTCACCGGGGCGGGGCCCTCGACCTGGGCGCGCGGAATGCGCGAGCCGGTGACCTGGACCGTGTCCAGCTGCCGCACGTCCGGAGTAGCGGGGGACTGTGCCGCCGCAGCGGCGGCCACACTCATCAACGCCAGCTGGATCGACCACGCCATCGCCTGTTTACGCATGAGAATTCTCGAGAAGGACCGTGGACCTCGAGGGAGGCCCCACCCCCATTCACATTCGGAATGGACGGCGCGCATTTAACGCCTTTTTTACCTTGACTGCCACTGATCGCGCTTCAGCTTCGCAACCGGCATGATCATGGCCCGAATTCCCGACTGGACCTGTTCATGCGCTCACGCTCCGCCCTGCTGCTTGCCCTGTGCCTGGCACCTTCGATCGTTGCCGCCGCCGAGCCGCTGCTGGTCATTCACGGCGGGGCCGGGGTCCAGCGCAAGGACCTGACGCCGGTTGAGGAAAAAGCGGCCCGCGACGCCCTGCGCGCTGCGCTGCGCAAGGGGCATCAGGCCCTGGCGGCCGGCAAGCCGGCGCTGGAGGCGGTCACCGCGGCGATCACCGTGCTCGAGGACGATCCCACCTTCAATGCCGGCAAGGGGGCGGTCTTCACCCATGACGGCCGCAATGAACTCGACGCGGCTCTGATGGACGGGGCCACCCTCAAGGCTGGCGCGGTAGCGGGCGTGCAGCGCGTGCGCAACCCGATCCAGCTGGCCGCGGCGGTGATGCAGCGTTCACCGCACGTGATGATGGTGGGGGAGGGGGCCGAGACCTTTGCCGTCAGCCAGGGCATCCCGCTGGTCGATCCCGGCTATTTCCGCACCGAAAAGCGCTGGCAGCAGCTGCAGCGCGCGTTGAAGGAAGAAGCTGCGGGCCAGGCGCATGCCGACCTGGAAACCGCGCGTCACTTCGGCACGGTAGGGGCCGTGGCGCTGGATGCGCAGGGCCATCTCGCCGCCGGCACCTCCACGGGCGGCATGACCAACAAGCGTTATGGCCGTGTGGGCGACGCGCCCATCATCGGGGCCGGCACCTATGCCAACGCCAGCTGCGCGGTATCGGGCACCGGCTGGGGCGAGTTCTACATCCGCACTGTCGCCGCGCACGAGATCTGCGCGCGCATGGCCTACCTCAAGCAGGGACCGGTGGAAGCGGGTCGGGGCGTCATCAATGAACGCATCCCCGCGCTGGGAGGCGATGGTGGCGCGATCGTGCTGTCCGCCGACGGCGTGGCGGCGACGCCGTTCAACACGCAGGGCATGTATCGCGGCTGGATCGGGCGCGATGGCGTACCGCACGTGGCCATCTTTGACGATGAAACGCTGGCGCTGCCGGGCGAATGAACCCCGCGCGACAGGGAATTCGCGGTTCATGTGAAAAAAGTGAAAAAGATTGTTGACAGAACCCCGATTCATCCCCAAAATTGCGGGCTCTTCCACCCCACACCGAAAACGCTTCGGCACGACGGGACAGGGTGGTAAGGAGGGATACCCAAGCGGCCAACGGG
>JAEWLO010000488.1 GCA_023457475.1 Pseudomonadota bacterium
TTCTGGAAAAGAACGCTTACGCGTTCTTTTCCTCTTCCAGTTGCTTCCGGATCTGCGCATCCACCGCCGCGATGGCGGTCATGTTCAGGATCCGGCGCGAGGTCGCACTGGTGGTGAGGATGTGCACCGGCTTGGCCACGCCCATCAGGATCGGGCCGATCGCCACGCCGTCGGTGAACACGCGCACCAGGTTGTAAGCGATATTGGCCGCTTCCAGGTTCGGCAGCACGAACAGGTTGGCCCGGCCCTTCAGGGTGCTGTCCGGCAGCAGCTTCTGGCGCAGCGCCTCGTCCCACGCGGTGTCGCCCTGCATTTCGCCGTCCACGTTCAGACGCGGATTGCGCTTGAGCAGCAGCTCGCGCACGTTGCGCATCTTCAGCGCATCCTTGGAATCGTGGCTGCCGAAGTTGGAGTGCGACAGCAGCGCCACCTTCGGCTCGATCCCGAACAGCTTCATGCGGTAAGCCGCCTGCAGGGTGGCCTCGCAGATCTGCTCGGCGGTCGGGTCTTCCTGCACGTGGGTATCCACGAAGAAGAACACGCCCTGCTGGTTGATCACGCCGGTCATGGCCGAGGTCGAGGTGACCTTGGGCTCCAGCGGCAGCACGCTGCGCACGTAGCCCAGCTTCTTGTGGAAGCGGCCGACCACGCCGGTCAGCATGGCGTCGGCTTCGCCGCGTGCCACCATCACCGCCGCGATCAGGGTCGGGCGCGAACGCATCAGGTTCTTGGCGGCCGCCACCGTCACGCCGCGGCGGCCGGTGAGGCTGTGGTAGTACTGCCAGTAGTCGTTGAAGCGCGGGTCGTCGTTGATGTTGGTGATATCGAAGTCCTCACCGGCCTTCAGGCGCAGGCCCAGGCGTTCGATGCGGCTTTCGATCACGTCCGGGCGACCGATCAGGATCGGACGGGCAATCCCTTCGTCCACCACGTTCTGCACCGCGCGCAGCACGACTTCCTCTTCGCCTTCGGCATACACCACGCGCTGCTTGTCGGCGCGCGCACGGTCGTACACCGGCTTCATCATCAGGCTGGTGCGGTAAACGAACTGCGCCAGCTTCTCGCGGTACGCGCCCATGTCGGCCACCGGGCGCGTCGCCACGCCCGAATCCATCGCGGCCTGGGCCACGGCGGCGGACAGCTCCACCAGCAGGCGGCGGTCGAACGGACGCGGAATCAGGTAATCCCGGCCGAAGCTCGGGGTATCGCCATAGGCCGAGCCCAGGTCGCTGGCCTCGCGTCGCGCCATCGCCGCGATGGCGTGCACGCAGGCGATCTTCATTTCTTCGTTGATCGCGGTCGCGCCGACGTCCAGCGCGCCCCGGAACAGGTACGGGAACCACAGCACGTTGTTGATCTGGTGCGGGTAACCCGAACGCCCGGTGCCGATGATCGCGTCCGGACGCACGCCGCGCGCTACTTCCGGCATGATTTCCGGGGTCGGGTTGGCCAGCGCGAAGATCACCGGATCCTTGGCCATCTTCTTGACCATGTCCGCGGTGAGGATGCCCGGGGCCGACAGGCCCAGGAAGATGTCCGCGCCGTCGACGATCTCGGCCAGCGTGCGCTTGTCGGTGTCGCGGGCGTAGCGGGCTTTTTCCGGATCCAGGTCGGTACGACCGGTGTGGATCACGCCTTCGCGGTCGAAGGCGAGGATGTTTTCCTTCCTCACGCCCAGCGAGACCAGCATGTTCACGCAGGAAATGCCTGCCGCGCCCATGCCGGTGGTGGCCAGCTTCACGTCTTCGATCTTCTTGCCGGTGACCACCATGGCGTTGAGCACGGCCGCGCCCACGATGATGGCGGTGCCATGCTGGTCGTCATGGAACACCGGAATGTTCATGCGCTCGCGCAGCTTGCGCTCGACGATGAAGCATTCCGGAGCCTTGATGTCTTCGAGGTTGATGCCGCCGAAGGTCGGCTCCAGCGAGGCGATGATGTCGACCAGCTTGTCCGGGTCGTTCTCGTTGATTTCGATGTCGAACACATCGATGCCCGCGAACTTCTGGAACAGCACGCCCTTGCCTTCCATTACCGGCTTGCCGGCCAGCGGGCCGATGTTGCCCAGGCCCAGCACCGCGGTGCCGTTGGAGATCACCGCCACCAGGTTGCCGCGCGCGGTCAGCTCGCTGGCCTGCTGCGGGTCGGCCATGATGGCTTCACAGGCGTAAGCCACGCCGGGCGAATAGGCCAACGACAGGTCACGCTGGGTCAGCATCGGCTTGGTCGCCGAGACCTTGATCTTGCCCGGCGGCGACATGCGGTGGTAATCGAGGGCGGCCTGCTTGAAGTCTTCGTTGGACATCGCTGTGTATGGACGTGAATGGGCAAGAGGAACAGGGGATCATACCCCCGTTGGCGTTTCCGGACCTGTCGCCAGGCTGTCGCGGCGGTGTTGCGACTGCACATCGTGCAGTCCGTGCGCCGGCGTACGTGCGGCCAGCCTGCGCGGTCCGTGTGACAAAAAAAGCAGGGTCGGGCCGCCCAAGGGGGGAGCGGCACGACCCTGCAGTGCATCTACAACGGGGGGATCAGCGGGCCGGCGCGGTCAGCGGCGACGGCACGTCATCGGTAGCCAGGGCCGGCAATTCGGCCTCGCGGCCATCCAGCGCCAGGGCCAGGCGGTCGCGGTCCAGGGCGTTCTCCCAGCGCGACACCACCACGGTGGCCACTGCATTGCCGATGAAGTTGGTCAGCGAGCGGCATTCGCTCATGAAGCGGTCCACGCCCAGGATCAGCGCCATGCCCGCCACCGGCACTTCCGGCACCACGGCCAGGGTGGCGGCCAGGGTGATGAAGCCGGCTGCGGTCACGCCGGCCGCGCCCTTGGAGCTGAGCATGGCGACCAGCAGCAGGGCGATCTGGTGGCCCAGGGTCAGTTCGGTGTTGGTGGCCTGGGCGATGAACAGCGCCGCCAGGGTCATGTAGATGTTGGTGCCGTCCAGATTGAAGGAATAGCCGGTGGGAACCACCAGGCCGACCACGGACTTGCTGCAGCCAGCCTTTTCCATCTTCTCCATCAGCGAGGGCAGCGCCGATTCCGAGGACGAGGTGCCCAGCACCAGCAGCAGTTCGGCCTTCAGGTAGCGGGCCAGCTTGAACACCGAGAAGCCGCACAGACGGCAGACGATGCCCAGAATGACGGCCACGAACAGGAACGAGGTGATGTAGAACGAGCCCACCAGCCAGGCCAGGTTGACCAGCGAACCCACGCCGTACTTGCCGATGGTGAAGGCGATGGCACCGAAGGCACCGATCGGTGCGGCCTTCATCAGGATGTGCACTAGGCGGAACACCGGAGCGGTCAGCGCCTCCAGGAAGGTCAGCACCGGGCGGCCCTTCTCGCCGGTCAGGGCCAGCGCGATGCCGAACAGCACCGCCACGAACAGCACCTGCAGGATGTTGCCGTCGACGAAGGCGCTCACCAGGGTGGCCGGGATGATGTCCATGGCAAACCCGGTGAGGGTCAGCTCATGCGACTTCTCCACGTAGCTGTGGACGGCCGTCTGGTCCAGGTCGGCCGGGTTGATGTTCATGCCCGCACCCGGCTGCACCACGTGCGCCACCACCATGCCCACGATCAGGGCCAGGGTGGAGAAGAACAGGAAGTAGGTCATCGACTTGGCGAAGACCCGGCCCACGGTGCGCAGGTGGGTCATGCCGGCGATGCCGGTGACGATGGTCAGGAAGATGACCGGCGCGATGATCATCTTCACCAGCTTGATGAAGGCATCGCCCAGCGGCTTGAGCGATTCGGCGAAGGCCGGCTCGTAATGGCCCAGGATGGCACCCAGGACGATGGCCACCACCACCTGGAAGTACAGCTGGCGGTAGAACGGCAGCGGCTTGGTCGGCAGCGCGCTGGAAGCGGGGACGTGCATGGGAAACTCCGGCAGTGTCACGGGGGATGCCGGCCGCGGACGGCGGCATCGGACGAGCACTTTTTACGCCGCGGTCCGCGTTTCGCAGATAACCTATTGGTACTAACCCCCCGGTTCAGCAAGCGCCAGTGCCTACACTGGCCCGGCACCGCGCCCCCACGGCGGCGGGTAGCCGCGCCGGCCGGGGCCTTGGTACCCCAACAGTTTTGCCC
>JAEWLO010000489.1 GCA_023457475.1 Pseudomonadota bacterium
AGCTTGCTGTAGCTCATCCACAGCTGCACCTTGGCGCGGGTGATGCCCACGTACAGCAGCCGGCGCTCTTCCTGCAGGTTGCCTTCGTCCAGGCTGACCTGGTGTGGCAGCACGCCGTCCTCGCAGCCGATGATGAATACATAGGGGAATTCCAGCCCCTTGGAGGCGTGCATGGTCATCATGCGCACCTGGTTGCCGCCGTCATCCTTGTCGTTGCGTGACAGCAGCGCGAGCTGCGCGGCCAGGTCGGCGGTGGACGCACCGCGCGGGCCGCCTTCGAACCACTGCGCCAGTTCTTCCAGGTTGCCGAGGCGGCGCTGGTACACCGACTCTTCCTTGCAGCTGCTGCGCAGGTCGGAGACCAGACCGGAGTCCTTCACCAGCTTGCGGATGAGGTCGCCTGAGGTCATCTGCGGCATCTGCGCGCGCAGGTCGCGCAGGATGTCGGTGAAGCGGCTCAGGCTGTTGGCCGCGCGTGGCGGCAGCTGCGACAGCGCGCCGATCGCCTCGGCGGCATGCGCCATCGGGATGTCCTTCTCCGAGGCCAGCTCGGCCAGCTTGGCCAGCGTGCCGGCCCCGACCTCGCGCTTGGGAGCCTGCACCGCGCGCATGAACGCCGTATCGTCGTCGGGATTCACCAGCAGGCGCAGCCACGACAGCGTGTCCTTCACTTCCTGGCGCTCGAGGAACGCGGTGCCGCCGGTGATGTGGTACGGCGCGCGCACCAGCTGCAGCGCCTTTTCCAGCGGACGCGACTGGAAGTTGCCACGGAACAGGATGCAGAAGTCGCTCCAGGGAATCTGCTTGGAGGTGGCGAGGTACGAGATCTCGGCCGCGACCTTTTCCGCTTCATGCTCGCTGTTGCGGCACTCCCAGACGCGGATGCGTTCGCCATCCGCCTGGTCGCTCCACAGCTTCTTCAGATGCTCGTGCGGGTTGTTGGCGATCAGCGCGTTGGCCGCGCGCAGTACCCGGTTGGAGCAGCGGTAGTTCTGCTCCAGCTTGATGATTTCCAGCGCGGGGTAGTCGCGCGCCATCTGCTGCAGGTTTTCCGGGTTCGCCCCGCGCCAGGCGTAGATCGACTGATCGTCGTCGCCCACGCAGGTGAAGTTGCCGGCGCTGCCCGCCAGCTGCTTGAGCAGCCGGTACTGGGCGTCGTTGGTGTCCTGGCATTCGTCCACCAGCAGGTAGCCGATGCGTTCGCGCCAGGCCAGGGCGATCTCCGGGTTCTCCTCCAGCACCTGCACCGGCAGGCGGATCAGGTCGTCGAAGTCCACTGCGTTGAACGCGGTGAGGCGCAGCTGGTAGCGCTCGTAGACGCTGGCCGCTTCCTTCTCGCGGTTGCTGCGCGCGGCGGCCATCGCCTGTTCCGGCGACAGCCCGGCGTTCTTCGCACGCGAAATAAGGTTCTTCACGTCCTCGATGTCGTCCGGCTTGGCCCCGTACATCAGGTCCTTGACCTGTGCGGTGGCGTCGTCGGCGTCGAAGATGGAGAAGCCGCGCTTGAGCCCGACCGCGGCATGCTCGATCTGCAGGAACTTCAGCCCGAGGGCGTGGAAGGTGCAGATGGTCACCTCGTCGGCATCGGACCCGTGCAGGCGCTTGGCCACACGCTCGCGCATTTCCTTGGCGGACTTGTTGGTGAAGGTGATCGCCGCGATCCGGCGCGCCGGATAACGCTTGCGGGCGATGAGCTGGGCGATCTTCTCCACGATCACGCGCGTCTTGCCGCTGCCCGCGCCCGCGAGCACCAGCAGGGGACCTTCGCAGTGCAGGACTGCCGCGCTTTGGGGGGGATTGAGACCGTGCATGCCATCTCCGCGGGGTGGCGCATTGTAACGGCCCGGGGTGGCCGGCGGCGCGGGGCCGGCGATGAACCGGTTCATGCCGCGGGGCGTTTACAATGCCCCCGCATGGCCAAGCTCTATTTCTATTATTCGGCGATGAACGCCGGCAAGACCACCACCCTGCTGCAGTCGGCGCACAACTACCGTGAGCGTGGCATGCGGGTGGCGATCCTGACTCCGCGCCTGGACCACCGTGCGGGCACCGGCGTGGTCGCCTCGCGAATCGGGCTCAAGGCCGAGGGCATCGCGTTCGAGCGCGACACCGACCTGGAGCAGTTGATCCGCGACGACCTGGCCGCACACGGGCCGCTGGGCTGCGTGCTGGTGGACGAGGCCCAGTTCCTCAGCCGCAGCCAGGTCTGGCAGCTCAGCGAGGTGGTCGACCAGCTGCGCATTCCGGTCCTCTGCTACGGCCTGCGCACGGACTTCCGTGGCGAGTTGTTCGAAGGCAGCCAGTACCTGCTGGCCTGGGCCGACGAGATGCAGGAGATCAAGACCATCTGCCATAGTGGCAAGAAGGCCACCATGACGGTGCGCGTGGATGAACACGGCCATGCGGTACAGGACGGCCCGCAGGTGGAGATCGGCGGCAACGAACGCTACGTGTCGGTCAGCCGCGCGGAGTTCAAGAAGATCACGCGCGGCGAAGGCCGCATCGATCCGATGCAGGCTCCCTTGCCGCTGTAATCGCGCGGTGACGGATTGACCTGGGCCGGCCAACGTTATGCCCGCCGTCCTGGCGGGCACCCTCCGGGTCGTCGCTGCGCGACGTTGGGAACGGCTCCTGCCGTTCCCTTCGGCGCTACCGGTAACCGTCAATACAACGTACGTTCGGGTGCCCCGGCGGGCGGCGGGCTGTACTGATACAGCCAGGTTTCCGTCAGTGTTTTTCCACCGCTGCGCAGGTACAGGCGGATGTCGATCTGGTCGGTGCTGTCGTCCGGCGGCACCAGGTCGAACATGGCGCGGTAGCCCTTGATCTCACGCAGCGGGCGCGCCGAGACGATCTCGGTGCGGCCGCGGCTGGTCTGCACCACCGCTTCCACCTCGCCCTTGTCGATCAGCGCGGCCAGTTCGCCGCCCTGGAAGTCCACCGCGAAGCGCCACGAGAAGTACTCGCGCTTCTTGCCGCTCACCCCGCCCAGCCCCGTGCGGGTGGCCACGCAGATCGCCATCGGCGGGCGCGCCGGCGGCTCGGCTCCCCAGTACAGGCGGTAGCCCAGCAGCATTTCCTGGCCCGGCTGGGTTTTGGTCTCGGGGTTCCAGAACGCCACGATGTTGTCGAAGGTCTCGTCCACGGTGGGAATCTCCACCAGCTGCACCGACCCCTTGCCCCACTGCCCCTTCGGTTCCACCCACAGGCACGGGCGCTTCTCGTAGAACACCCCGTCGTCCTGGTAATGGTCGAAGTTGCGGTCGCGCTGCAGCAGGCCGAAGCCCTTCGGGTTCTGGTCCACGAACATGTTGAAGCGCAGCTGGCGCGGGTTGGCCAACGGCCGCCAGATCCACTCGCCGGCCCCGGTCCACATCGCCAGGCCGTCGGTGTCGTGGATTTCCGGGCGCCAGTCCCAGGCCATGCGGCGGTCGTTCTCGCCCACCTGGAACATGCTGGTGCAGGGCGCGATGCCCAGCCGCTCGATCACCTTGCGCGGGTACAGCGCCACGTCCACGTCCATCAGCAGCACATCGCCATTGGTGATGGCGAAGCGATAGGCACCGGCCACGCTGGGCGAATCCAGCAGCGCGTACACCACCAGCGTGTCGGAGTCCTTGGCCGGCTGCTCCAGGAAATAGGCGATGAAGTCCGGGAATTCCTCCGGGCGGTCCATGCCGGTGTCGATCGCCAGCCCGCGTGCGGACTGGCCGTACTGGCCTTCCTTGCCCACCGCGCGGAAGTAGCTGGCACCCAGGAACGCGGCGAAGTCGCGGTCGGTGTCCTGGCGGGTGTTGAGGCGGAAACCGGCAAAGCCGAGGTCCGGCGGCAGCTGGCCGTTCTTCAGCCCACTGCTGCCGTAGTCGAACGCGGCCGGGTCATAGGCCAGCTCCTGGGCCATGCCGTCGACCACGTCGAACATCCGCACCGGCGAATGGAAGTACAGGCCCAGGTGGAAGAACTTGGCCTGGAAGCGGCCCGGCTGGTCGGCCCACAGCGCGTGGTCCTGGCGGTAGCGGATCGACTGGTACTGGTCCCAGTCCAGCGCCTCCAGCGGCCCCGGCAGCGTGCGCCGGTGCGTCTTGTAGGCGGCCTCGGACAGCGCGCGGGCCTGGCCCTTGAGCGCGGCGAAGTCGAACGGCTGCGGCTGGCCGAGCCGGCGCAGGCCGACCTGGTTGCCCTGCGCGGCGCAGGCCGGCAGCGCGGGAAAACCGATGGCCGCCAGGGCCAGGGAAGCGTTGCGGAGGAAGTCGCGTCGTTGCATGCAGGGCAGCAAAGGCAGGTAAGGGCCGGCCATCATAGGCATGCCCACGTTAAATCGCCGCTGAGATGAATGGGCAGCGTTCAGCCTCGCGTGACGAACCCCGCTGCGCCGCAGTTCTCCAGGGCCTGCGCCACGCGCAGGGCCACCCGTCCGCCCTGCGGGCGTTGGTCGCGGATCTCCTGCTGCAGCTGTTCCAGGACCGCACGGCCCCGGGCCGGGGCCTGGGCGCAGCGCAGTTGTCCCTGCAGCAGCCGGGCCTGCCAGCGCAGCAGCCCGTTACGCGGGCCCGGCGTGGGATCGGCGGTCAGCCCGGCCAGCACCCGCTCCGCTTCCACGGTCTGCCCCATCCGTCCCAGGTTGCGCGCCCAGGCCAGCTGCACGGCCTGTTGCTGCAGGCGCGCCTCGGGGCCGCCCCGTGCGGACGCATGCATCAGGCTGGCCAGGCGCTGGCCCGCCTCCTGCGGATCGACGTGCTCGCCGAGGATGTCGGCCATGCGCCAGTCGGCGCGCTGCACCAGCGGATCGTCTTCGCCGCGCTGCGCGGCCAGCCACTGCCGCCCCTCACGCAAGGCCACCAGCGCCTGCTGCCACTGGCCGTTCTCGGCCAGCGCCACGCCCTGGTCGTAGAGCCCCTGTGGCAGCAGGCCGACGGCATCGGGCTGACGCCATATCGCCACGGCCTTGGTGAAGTCATCGACCGCCTGCGCCGTCTCGCCGCGCTCGCGTGCCAGTTGGCCCAGCGCGTTCCAGCTGGCCCCGGTGTCGCGGTGGTGCTCACCCAGGGCCTGCCGGGTGAGACGGTGCACCTCCTGCAGGGCGGCCGATGCGCCGTCCAGCTCACCGCGCTGCAGCGCCAGCATGCCGCGCAGGCGGCGGATGGCCAGGGTTTCAGGGTGGTCGGGACCGTAAAGATCAATCGCCTCGGACCACGCCAACTGCAGGTTCTGCGCGGCCGCCTCCAGTTCACCCTGCGCGACCAGGGTTTCACCCAGATACCGGCGCAGCATCACCCGCTGCGGATCGCGTCCGGCGGTGCGCAGCTTCAGCAGCTGCAGCGCCTGCCGGTAGCCGGCCAGCGCGTCCTGCAGGTGGCCCTCGTCGCTGTCCAGGGCCGCGAGGTCGGCCAGGCTCTCGGCGGTGCCGGTCGTGTCGGCGAGCACCTCGCGGCGCAGGGCCAGGGCCTGGCCGAAGGCCTCGCGCGCGGGGCCACGGTAGCCCAGCAGCTGTTGGCAGCGGCCCAGCTGCGCGTGGTACTCGGCCACATGCGCCGGCAATGCCGGGCGCTGCTGCGCCGCCAGCGCCTGCATCGGTGTCATGTGCGCCACGCACTCGCGTGAGCGGCCCAGCATGCGCAGCGCGCGGCCGCGCTGGGTCACCGCTTCCAGCTGCAGTTCCGGCGGCACCTCCTCCACCTGTTCCAGCAGCGCGCGCTGTCGGTCCAGGGTCTGCAGGGCCAGCTGGTAGTCGCCCAGCCCGATCCGCAGCCGCCCGATCACCCCTTCCAGTCCGGCCAGCGAGAGCGGCTGGTCGGCCAGCTCGGCCTCGCCGCGCTGCTGCCCCGCGGCCAGCAGTTGGCGCACGTCGAAGCTGCCGTGGCGCACGCCGGCGGCGCGGTCGAACAGGCTCACGGTGAAGTCCTGCATGGCCTGCGCGCGTGCGATCTCGCGCCGCGCCTGCTGCATCTGCCACAACGCCAGCACGGCGAGGCCGGCCAGTGCCAGCACGCACACCGCACCGAGCGCTACGCCCCAGCGATGGCGGCCCAGGTACTTACGCAGGCGGTACAGCGCGCGCTGCGGGCGCGCGTGGATGGGCCGGCCTTCCAGAAACCGCTGCACATCCTGCGACAGCGCCTCCACGGAGGCATAGCGCTGCGCCGGCTCCTTCTGCAGCGCCTTCAGCAGAATGGTGTCCATGTCGCCGCGCAGCCGCCGGGCCAGCCGCTGCGCGGCCGGTGACGGGGCCTCTTCGCCGTTCTCGGTGCGCAGCAGCAGAGTGGACGCACGCGGCGCGTTGACCTCGAGGATGGAGCGTTCCCATTCGGCGTCGCTCAGCCGACGCAGGCGGTAGGGCTTGCGCCCGGTGATCACCTCGAACAGCACCACCCCCAGCGAATACACATCGGTCAGCGTGGTGACCGGTTCACCGCGCACCTGCTCGGGCGCGGCGTAGTGCAGGGTGAAGGCACGCGCTTCCGTGGGCGGGTGGCTGCCGGGCTCGCGCCCGTCCTCGTCATCAAGCAGCTTGGCGATGCCGAAATCCAGCAGCTTCACCTCGCCATCGGCGGTGACCAGAATGTTGGAGGGCTTCAGGTCGCGGTGCACGATCAGATTGGCGTGCGCGTGGCTCACCACCGCGCACACCTGCAGCATCAGCCGCAGGCGACGCTCCAGCGGCAGTTGCAGGCGCTGGCAGTAGTCGGTGATCGGTTCGCCTTCCACATAAGCCAGGGCGAGGTACGGCTGCCCCTGCAGGTCCATGCCGGCGTCCAGCAGTTGCGCCAGGTGCGGGTGCTGCAGGCGCGCCAGGATCTCGCGTTCACGACTGAAGCGCTGCCGCAGGCCAGGGTCGGCATAGCCGCTGCGCAGCAGTTTCAGCGCGACCTGGCGTTCGTACAGGCCGTCTGCGCGTTCGGCCAGCCACACTTCGCCCATGCCGCCTTCGCCCAGCGGCCGCAGCAGACGGTAGGGGCCAATCCGGCTGCCCTCGCGGCTGTCATCCCGCGCAGCCGTCCACAGCGGCTGGGCCATGAATTCGTGGCTTTCCGCTTCGTGCTGCAGCAGCCGTTCCAGGTCGTCGGTGAGCGTGGCATCGCACGCACGCAGCTGCGCCAGGCGCGCGCTGCGCTGGTGGGGAGGCATTTCCAGCAACTGATCCAGCAGCGATGACAGCTGCCGCCAGCGCCCAGCATCCATACGATCGTTCTCCGACCGCCGTTGATCGACTCAGTCTTCGCGCACCGAGGCCAGCAGGAACAGCCGCGCCTTCTGCCAGTCGCGGCGGATGCTGCGCTCCGAGCGCTGGCACAGGTCCGCGATTTCCTGTTCCGACAGCCCCGCGAAGTAACGCAGCTCCACCACCTTGGCCAGGTGCCCGTCCACCGCCTGCAGCCGCGCCAGGGCCACATCCAGCGCCAGCAGGTCCTCGTCCAGGCGCACGCCGCTGCTGCTGTTCTCGGGAATCTCGGCCACGCGCTTCAGGTCACCGCCGCGCTTGCGCGCCAGCCGGTTGCGGGCGTAGTCCACCACCACGCTGCGCATGGCCGAAGCGGCATAGGCGAAGAAGTGCGCGCGGTCCTCGAAACGGGCCGCGCCGCGCGCGCCCAGCAGCTTCAGATACGACTCGTGCACCAGCGAGGTGGCATCCAGCGTGCGGCCCTGCTGCCCGGCCAGCTGGCGGCGGGCCATGCTGTGCAGCTCCTGGTAGAGCAGGGTCAGCACGCGGTCCAGCGCGGCACGGTCACCCGAGCGGGCCGAATCCAGCCAAACGGTGATATCCGATCCTTCGTCCATCGCACACCCCGCCGGTGACGTTGGGCCGACTATAGCGCCCGTTCGGGGTCAGAAGTACAGGTCAGCGCTGGCAGTAACTGCACCAGACGCTGGCGCGCTGGCCGATGGTGGCGTGGCGCAGCGGCCGCCCGCACTGGCGGCAGGGCTCGCCTTCACGCCCGTAAACCAGCAGCTCCTGCTCGAAGTAGCCAGGTGCCCCGTCCGGATTGATGAAGTCGCGCAGGGTGGTGCCGCCACGGGTGATGGCATGGCCGAGGATCTGCTTCACCGCCGCGGCCAGCCGCACATAGCGTTCGCGGGAGATCTTCCCGGCCTCGCGCAGCGGGTTGATGCCGGCCATGAACAGGCTCTCGGCCGCGTAGATGTTGCCCACCCCGACCACGATGCCCTGGTCCATCAGGAAGGTCTTCACCGGAGCCTTGCGGCCGCGGCTGCGCTGGAACAGGTACTCGCCGTCAAAGGCGTCATCCAGCGGTTCCGGGCCCAGCCCGGCCAGCAGTTCGTGGGTCTGCCCGGCCGGCTGCCAGAGCAGGCTGCCGAAGCGGCGGGGGTCGTTGAAGCGCAGCAGGCGGCCGTTGTCGAGGCTGATGTCCACGTGGTCATGCGCCCGCACCGGCGTGTCCCCCGGTAGCACCCGCAGACTGCCGGACATGCCCAGGTGCAGCACGGCGCTGCCGATGGCGGTATCCAGCAGCAGGTATTTGGCCCGCCGCCGCACCCCTTCGATGGCCTGGCCGGGCAGCAGCTGGCTGATCTCATCGGGAATGGGCCAGCGCAGATCCGGTCGGCGCAGGATCACGCCATGCACGCGGCGGCCCTCGAGATGAGGAGCCAATCCGCGACGGGTGGTTTCAACTTCGGGAAGTTCAGGCATGCAGCCATTGTAGAGCGGGGCTCTGCCCCGCTGCTTCATCCGGGCACCCTACCATCCCGTCACCCCGCCGCTTCACTCCACGTCCCGCCATTCCACAACCACCCGACCCATCACCGGCCACCAACCGCCCGCGTAGAGCCACGCCCTGCGTGGCTGAACCCCCCCCCCCCCCCCCCCCCCCCGCCCACCCACCCCCG
>JAEWLO010000490.1 GCA_023457475.1 Pseudomonadota bacterium
GATCAGGCGTCCGGCGGCATCCGGCGTACGCCCCTGCTCGGCCACCGTATCGGTGGCCAGCATCGGAATGCCGGCCTGCCGGTACACGTCCACGCCGTTGGCGATCGCGCCGTGCAGCCACGCGGCCTGGTCGTCCAGCGGCAGCAGCTCGGCGAGGATGCGCTGGGCCTTGCCCAGCGCGTAGCAGAGCAGGATGGCGGCTTCGCCCCGCTGCGCGCATTCGTGCCGCCAGGCCACGATCTCCGCGGCGACCTCGGCGGTGTCGTGCCAGCGGTAGATGGGCAGGGCGAAGGTCGCCTCGGTGATGAACACGTCGCAGGGCACCACCTCGAAGGGTGCGCAGGTCGGATCGGGCTGGCGCTTGTAGTCGCCCGAGGCCACCCAGACCTGCCGACCATCATCGATACGCACCTGGGCCGAGCCCAGCACGTGTCCCGCCGAGTGCAGCGACACCTGCACGCCGCCGAGGGTGAAGGGCGCACCATAGGCATGCGCCTGCAGCGGCACCTCGCCCAACCGCCAGCGCAGGATCGGGACACTGTCGGTACTGCAGTGGTAGAACCCCATGCCGCCGCGCGCATGGTCACCATGCCCGTGCGTGATCACCGCACGCGGTACCGGTCGCCACGGGTCGATGTGGAAGTCACCTGCGGGGCAGTACAGGCCTTCGGGTCGCAGCACTACCAGGTCGTCGAGCTCGAAGCGATCACTCATGCCCGCACTGTGCCCGGCCCCCCGTGCAGGAGGTGAGAATCCACGTGGACAGGCGCGTCATGGCGGTACGCGCGGCTGAACAGCCAGGGTCCCGGCGATGCGGCAGAATCAGCAGCGGAACCTCTGGCGGGAGCTCCCCATGATGACATCCGACGTACTGCCGGCGTTTGAAACCCATACGGTGGAGAACCAGCCGCCGCCCTTTGGTGGCCGCAATCTGTGGGCCGACGACGTGGTGCTGGCCGATGCGGTGCAGCGCGAAGGCGGGGCGGCCTTCGTGCCGGCGCTGCAGCAGTACGCGGGGCTGGCCGGCGACAGCCTGTACCGTCTCGGCTTCGATGCCAATCGCGATCGGCCGCGACTGCGCACGCATGACGCGCAGGGGCATCGTATCGACCTGGTGGAGTTCCATCCGGCATATCACCAGTTGATGGAGGCGGCCAAGCGCCACGGCGTGGCCGGGCTGTCCTGGCAGGATGGCCGCCCGGGGGCGCATGTCGCGCGGGCGGCGCTGAGCTACCTGCATCATCAGGCTGAGGCCGGGACCAGTTGTCCGCTCACCATGACCCACGCGGCGGTGGCGGTACTGCGTGCGCATCCGGCGCTGGCGGAGTGGGCGCAGAAGGCGGCGGCCCCGGTGTACGACCCGCGCGATGTGCCGATCGCCGACAAGCAGGGCATCACGCTGGGCATGGGCATGACTGAAAAGCAGGGGGGCTCGGACGTGCGCGCCAATGCTACCCGCGCCGAAACGAACGCCGATGGCAGCTATGCACTAGTCGGGCACAAGTGGTTCTTCTCCGCGCCGATGTCCGACGGATTCCTCGTGCTGGCGCAGGCACAGGGCGGGCTGACCTGCTTCCTGATGCCGCGCCGGCTGCCGGATGGCAACCGCAACGCGTTTCGTCTGATGCGGTTGAAGGACAAACTCGGCGACTGGTCCAACGCGTCCAGCGAAGTCGAATTTTGCGGCGCGCGTGCGCTGCGCGTCGGCGAGGAGGGACGCGGTGTCGCCACCATCATCGGCATGGTGATGATGACCCGGCTGGACTGCATGCTCGGTGCTGCGGCGGAAATGCGCATGGCCTTGTCACAGGCACTGCATCACACCCGGCACCGCTACACGTTCGGCCAGCGTCTGTGCGACCACGCGTTGATGGCCAATGTGCTGGCGGACCTGGCCATTGAATCGGAGGCGGCCACCAGCTTCGCGCTGCGGGTGGCACGCGCTGTCGACCTGGCCGCGCATGATGAGCGCCAGGCTGCGTTCGCGCGCATCGCCACGGCGGTGGGAAAATACTGGGTGTGCAAGCGGGCGGCGGTGTTCGTCAACGAAGCACAGGAATGCCTGGGCGGTGCGGGCTACGTAGAGGAGTCGATGCTGCCGCGGCTCTACCGGCAGGCCCCGCTCAATTCGATCTGGGAAGGCAGCGGCAATATCCAGTGCCTGGACGTGTTGCGTGCGCTGGCCCGTGAACCCAGTGCGCTGGCGGCGGTGGAGGATGAACTGGAAGGTGTGCATGGACGGGATGCGCGCTACGACACCGCGCTGCAGTGGCTGCGCGTGCAACTGGCGCAGGTGCCTTCTGAAGCGCAGGCGCGCGTGGTGGCCGAGCGGTTGGCATTGCAGTTGCAGGCGGCGGTGCTGCTGCGCGCGGAGAGCCCGGTGGCCACGGCATTCGTGCGTTCGCGGCTGGGCGGCGAGCATGGCATGGCGTTTGGAACATTGCCGAACGACATCGATTTCGCGGCGGTGCTGCGGCGTGCGTTGCCCTGAAACGACAACGCCCCGTCGGGGACGGGGCGTTGGGGGCGCGTGTTTCGGCGTGCGGTTACTTCTTGGCTGCGTCCGCATTCTTCTGCGCGTCATCGGCCACGTCACGTGCCTTGTCGGCGACCTTCTGCGCCGCGGTCGCCGTGGCATCGCTGGCATGGGCGGCCGCATCGCGCGCGGCATCCTTGGCCTCTCCGGCGGCTTCCGACGTGGCGGCGGCGGCACGGTCCAGCGCCGGCTGCACATCCGCGGCAGCGCGCTCGGAAGCGGCGGCGGCATCATCGGCGGCTTCGCGGGTGGAGGCGGCGGCCTGGTCCACCGCTTCACGCGCGGCAGCACCGGCACTGTCCGCCGCCTGCGCGGCATCATCACGGGCCTGCTCGGCCTCCGGTCCCTTGCACGCGGCCAGCGCCAACACCATCGAACCGGCCAGCAGGACAGGGGTGATCGATCGAATCTTCATGGCACGGCTCCAGTTTCAGCTGAGGGGAATGGAAGCCTATTCATACCCCCGTGAAGACCCGGTCGCCAACGCCCAAAGAAAAAGCCGCTGGCGAACCAGCGGCTTCTTCAGACTTGCGTGAAGAAAGAAGTGATTACTTCTTGGCTTCTTCAGCAGCGTCCTTGGCCTGCTCGGCGGTGCCTTCAGCAGCCTTGGCAGCGTCAGCAGCGGTGTCGGCAGCAGCGTCGGTGGCAGCAGCGCCGGTGGCGGCAGCGGCGTCAGCGGCGGTGTCGGCAGCGGTGGTGGCGGTGTCGGCAGCAGCCTGGGCAGCGTCGGCCGTCTGGGCGCCAGCGGCAGCGGCCTGGTCGGCAGCGGTCTGGGCTTCGGCAGCGGCTTCGTTGGCGGAAGCGGCGGCGTCAGCAGCCTGTTCCTGCTTCGAGCAGGCGGTCAGAGCCAGGCCCAGGGCCATCGCGATCAGCAGCTTGTTGATGCTCATTAGTGTGAATCCTCGTCGTTAGATTAGGCAACGCGCTATTGCGCGCCCGGCAACATGATGACAAGCCCAAGATGGGTGTCAAGCGATCGCGCATTCATTTTTGCGAAATGCGAGTTAAGTTCAATTAAATCAATTCGATAGCGATGGCGGTCGCTTCGCCGCCACCGATGCACAAGGTGGCGATTCCGCGCTTTGCATCACGCTTGCGCAAGGCGTTGACCAGCGTCACCACCAGCCGCGCACCCGATGCACCGATGGGATGACCCAGTGCGCAGGCACCGCCATTGACGTTCACTTTGTCATGCGCGATGCCCAGTTCACGGATCGGAGCCATGGCCACCACGGCGAAGGCTTCATTGATCTCGAACAGGTCCACCTGGTCCAGCGTCCAGCCGGCTTTTTCCAGCACTTTATGGATGGCACCAATCGGGGCGGTGGTGAACCATTCCGGCTCCTGCGAATGGGTGGCGTGGGCCACGATGCGGGCCAGCGGCTGCACGCCACGCGCGGCGGCGTCGTCTTCCGCCAGCAGCACCACGGCGGCGGCACCGTCGGAAATGCTCGAGGAGCTGGCAGCGGTGACCGTGCCGTCCTTCTTGAACGCCGGGCGCAGGGTCGGGATCTTGGCGATGTCCGAACGACCCGGCTGTTCATCCTGGGCGTACTCCACCTCACCCTTGCGGCCGGCCACCTTCACCGCGACGATTTCGTCGTCGAACGCGCCACCGGCCTGCGCGGCCTGGGCACGCCGCACCGATTCGATCGCGTAGGCGTCCTGGTCTTCACGGCTGACCTGGAACTTGTCCACGGCATATTCGGCGAACACGCCCATCGGGTTGCCGTCGTAGGCGTTGGTGAGGCCGTCGAAGGCCATGTGGTCCACCGCCTGGAAGTTGCCGTAGCGGTTGCCGGTGCGCGAGTTGGGCAGCAGGTGCGGGGCGTTGGACATCGATTCCATGCCGCCGGCGACCACGATGCTGGCCGAACCCGCCCTGATGAGGTCGTGCCCCAGCATGATGGCCTTCATGCCCGAGCCGCAGACCTTGTTCAGGGTGGTGGCACCCGTGGACATCGGCAGACCGGCGGCCACCGCCGCCTGACGGGCAGGAGCCTGGCCGAGATTGGCCGGCAGCACGCAGCCCATGATCACTTCAGACACGTCTGCCGCGGGTACGCCGGACTGCGCCAGGGCGGCCTGGATGGCGGTGGCACCCAGCGTGGGGGCCGGCACGCCGTTGAACTGGCCGAGGAAGGAGCCGATGGCGGTACGTTTGGCGGCAGCGATGACGATGTTGGACATGAGGATCTCTTGTTCCGTGAGCGGATTTGGGAACTGCGGCATTGGAAGCCGGTGCAATTCCCGTCAGACTGCGGGGGAGGCCCAGTATAGTGGGTTGAGGTTTACCACCGGTGTCCGCCGGGGAGGCAGGACGCCACGTGGGTCAATTCACGTTTTGGGGAGCAGGGATGAAACAGGTTGTAATGAGAAGAGCCGTTCTGGTCGGTGCATTGGCCGTGGCATTGAGCGCGTGCGGCGGTGGCGGTGGCGGTGGCGGTGGCGGCAACGTGCGGGTGGATCCGCCGAGCCCGCCGGTCACGCCCCCACCCACGACGCCGCCGGTGACCCCGCCGGTCTCGCCCGCGCAGCCGGCCGTCGACGCGCATCTGGCGCTCATCAACGCCAAGGATCCGCAGGGTCTGACCGGGACCGGCGTCACCATCGGCGTCGTGGATTCAGGGGTGAACCGCGCGCATCCGGCCCTGAGTGGTCGCGTCGTGGCCAGTTACAGCTACGTGGATCCGCGCGCCAACAATGTGAACGTGGACGACGTGGTGGGCCACGGCACCACGGTGGCGTCATTGGCCGCCGGCAAGGCAGTGGGCAGCTGG
Organism: Pseudomonadota bacterium; assembly: GCA_023457475.1. Lineage (GTDB taxonomy): Bacteria > Pseudomonadota > Gammaproteobacteria > Xanthomonadales > Xanthomonadaceae > Stenotrophomonas. The sequence goes on from JAEWLO010000490.1 coordinate 5,317, forward strand.
CCCGGCGGTGTCGCGCCCGGCGCGAACATCGTCTCCGCGCGCATCATCGCCGACAAGTCGCCCGCCGATGACGGCTCCGGCAACGGCAACGAAGTCGACGGTGCGCTGGGACTGGCGTCGGTGCATCAGGATCTGATCGCCAACGGCGTGAAGATCATGAACAACTCCTGGGGTGGGCTGTACTGGACCAACGCGTCGGCCACGGCCTCGATCGCGGCGGAGTATCGTCCCTTCATCATCAGCAACGGCGGGCTGGTGGTCTTCGCCACCGGCAACGAAGGCAAGGCCGATCCGTCCAACATGGCCGCCTTGCCCAGTCAGCCCGGCGGCTTCGGGACGCGTCCGGCGAGCGACCTCGAACGCGGCTGGCTGGCGGTGACGGCCATCAATTCCAGCAAGCCGGACAGCCTGGCGTCGTACGCCAATGCGTGCGGGATCGCCGCACGTTACTGCCTGGCCGCGCCGGGCGAAGCGGTATATGTCGATCCCAAGAGCACCGGCGGTTCCAACACGCTCTACTACGGTGCCGGCACCTCGTACGCCGCACCGCTGGTCTCCGGCGCGGCCGCGCTGGTGTGGCAGAAGTATCCCTACTTCAGCAACGACCTGGTGCGGCAGACGCTGCTGGGCACCGCCACCGATCTCGGTACGCCGGGAGTGGACAGCACCTTCGGCTACGGCCTGCTGAACGTAGCCAAGGCGATCAATGGCCCGGCGAAATTCGACTGGGGCGACACGGCGGTCAACGTTTCCGTGCTGGGTCTGAACTCGGTATGGAGCAACAACATCAGCGGCAACGGCGGGCTGATCAAGCAGGGCACCGGCGCGCTGGGGTTGTCCGGCACGAATACCTACAAGGGCGTCACCCGTATCGAGCGCGGCACGATCGCGCTGCATGACGGCGCGTCGATCACCTCCAACGTGGTGATCCTGCCGCAGGCCGACACTCCCGGTGCGGCAGCATTGCAGTTCATGGGTGCGAGCCGGGTGACCGGCAATGTGGACAACGGGGCGATGGTCATGGCCTCGAGCGCGAAAGCGGGTGCGGTCATCGACGGCGATTATCTGCACCGCGCCGGCGCGCGCCTGGCAGTTGCCCTCGGCTCCCAGCCACTGGCCATTACCGGCACCGCCACGCTGCAGGGCGGCGACGTCTACCTGCAGTACATCCTCGATGGCTATGTGGCTCAGAATGGGCGCACGCAGACGGTTCTGCACGCAGACAAAGGCGTAACCGGGACCTTCCTCGGCGTCACTCATAGCCTGACGTCGGCAACGTTGCTGGACACGTCGCTCAGCTACACCTCCAGCGAGGTGATCCTGACGACCGACCGCATCAATGTCACCCAGGCCAGTCGGCGCGCCGATATCCAGGGGGCCGCGCTGGTGACCGCCGGCCGCGTTGAATCCGCATTCGAGCTGTTGGATGGCAACACCGATGGCGTGATTCCGGCGGGTTTTGCCCAGGCGGCGGGCCAACTGCAGCAGGTGCAGGGAGCCAGTGCGCTGCAGGCCAGTCTCGACAGCCTTTCCGGCCAGGCGCATGTACTCGCGTCGGCGATGACGTTCGACAGCATCGACATGAGCCGACGCGCCCTGTCTTCGCGGTTCGATGACGTGCGCGGTGCGCCGCGCCTTCACGGCAGCTGGCAGAGCCAGCTGGGCGAGGCCGGCCAAGGCAGCTTCGCCGGCAGCGCCGGCGCGACCCGTGGCTGGATGATGGGTCAGGATGCGTCAATGGGCAGCAACGGGGTGCTTGGCTTCGCGTTCGGTGAAACCCGTACCCACAACAGCCGTGACTGGGGCACTGATCGCGGCAATGATCGCCAGTCGCAGGCCCAGCTGTACGCCGGGTGGAAGCTCGGGCAGGGCGGATACGCACTGGCCCAGCTGGGTGCCGGCCGCTACACCCGCGAGATCGACCGCCAGTTGCTGCTGGGCGTCGGCCAGTATGGCGTGAACGCGCGCTATGGCGGGCACTTCAGCACGGCCAGCATGGAGTCGGGCCTCCGCTTCGAGAAGGCTGGTGCCTCGCTGACCCCGTACCTCGGCGCGGAGTATGCCCGGGTCGCCAACGATGGCTTCACCGAACAGGGCGGGCTCGGCTTCGGCCTGCGCACCCTGGACAACGTGTCCAGCCGCAGCCAGGCGCTGGTCGGCGTACGCGCCGAGCAGCGCTGGCGCGGTTGGTCGCTGCGCGGCTACGCCGAGTGGCAGCACCTGCTCTCCAGCGATGGGCTGCAGTCCCAGGCCAGTTTCATCGCCGTGGACAGCTGGTCACCGCTGGCGGCATTCGAGCCGGCACGTTCCGGCGGCCTGTTCGGCGTCTCGGTGCAGTCCTGGTTGAGCCGCAACAGCCAGCTGTCGTTCGGCTATGACCAGCGGTTCGGTCCGCGCGGCGATCTGAGCCAGGTGGCGTTGCGGTACAGCGCAGCGTTCTGACACGGGATCCGGTAGCGCCGGCCGTTGGCCGGCCCAGGC
>JAEWLO010000491.1 GCA_023457475.1 Pseudomonadota bacterium
GCTTTGGGCCCTTGCCGAAGCGCGGCTTGAACGAGGGCGCGGCGCCCTGCTCCTCGCCGGCCTCGACCCGGCGCATGCGCAGCTGCTGGCCCGACACCCACACCTTCTTCAGGTGGGTCAGCAGGTCGGACGGCATTTCCGCGGGCAGATCCAGCACCGAGAAGTCGTCATGGATGTCGATGCGGCCGATGAAGCGGCTTTCCAGCCCGGCTTCATTGGCGATCGCGCCCACGATGTTGCCCGGCTTCACGCCGTGCACGTGGCCCACTTCGATACGGAACGTTTCCATGCCGGCTTCCGGCGCACCGCGCGGGGCGATGTCACGGCGCGGGGCGCGCTCGAAACCACCGTCGTTGCTACCGAAATCGCCTTCCGGACGCGGCGGGCGCGGGCCACGGTCGTCTTCACGACGCGGGGCACGCTCGAAGCGCGGCTCGAACCGGCCCGGGCGCTCGCCACGGTCGTTACGCTCACGCGGCGCGCGCTCTTCACGCGGGCCACGCACCGGCGGGGTCAGCAGGAACGGGGCGTCGCCCTGCAACAGCTTGGCCAGCGCGGCGGCGATGTCGATCGCGGGCACGTTCTTTTCGCCTTCCAGGCGCTGCAGCAGATCGCGGTAGAACTCGGTGCCACCCGCGTCCAGCACATCGCTGATGCGGCTCATGAACTTGGAGATGCGGGTGTCGTTGACCGCATCCACGGTCGGGAGCTGCATTTCCTCGATCGGCTGCCGCGTGGCACGTTCGATCGCGCGCAGCATGCCCTTTTCGCGCGGGGTGGCAAACAGGATCGCATCACCGGTGCGACCGGCACGGCCGGTACGGCCGATGCGGTGCACGTAGCTTTCGGTGTCGTACGGGATGTCGTAATTCAGCACGTGGCTGATGCGTTCCACGTCCAGGCCGCGCGCGGCCACGTCGGTGGCGACCAGGATGTCCAGCTTCCCTTCCTTGAGCTGGCCGATGGTGCGTTCACGCTGTGCCTGCTGCATGTCGCCGTTGATCGCGGCAGCGGCCAGGCCGCGTGCCTGCAGCTTCTCGGCGAGCTCTTCGGTGCCGGCCTTGGTCCGGGCGAAGATGATCATCGCATCGAACGGTTCCACTTCCAGGATGCGGGTCAGCGCATCGAGCTTGTGCATGCCGCTCACCCACCAGTAGCGCTGGCGGATGTTGGCGGAGGTAGTGGTCTTGGCCGCGATGGTGACTTCGGCCGGGTCGCGCAGGTAGGTCTGTGCGATACGACGGATCTGCGGCGGCATGGTCGCCGAGAACAGCGCCACCTGCCGGCTTTCCGGCAGCTTCTTGAGCACGGCTTCGACGTCGTCGATGAAGCCCATGCGCAGCATTTCGTCGGCTTCGTCCAGCACCAGGGTCTTCAGTTCGGACAGGTCCAGGGTGCCACGGTCGAGATGATCGATGACACGGCCCGGGGTGCCGACCACGACATGCACGCCACGGCGCAGCGCCGACAGCTGCTGGCCGTACGGCTGGCCGCCGTACACCGGCAGCACGCGGAAACCGGGGATCTTGGACGAATAGGTCTGGAAGGCCTCGGCAACCTGGATGGCCAGTTCGCGGGTCGGGGCCAGCACCAGCACCTGCGGCTTGGTCTGGTTGAAATCAATGTTGGACAGCACCGGCAGCGCGAACGCAGCGGTCTTGCCGGTGCCGGTCTGGGCCTGGCCCAGCACGTCACGGCCGGCGAGCATGGCCGGGATGGTAGCCGCCTGGATGGGCGACGGGGTTTCATAACCGACGGCGGCGACCGCCTGCATCACAGCGTCGGACAGGCCGAGATCTGCAAACAGCAGCGGCGCGGGGGATTCTTGGGACATTGGGTAACTCCGGGAGCACCGCCGCGAATGCAGGCGGGCGAAATGGTGTCTATTGTGCGCCCTGCGCGGCGTTCTGTCGCGCCCGGCGAACGCTCTCCGTTCAGAATCAGCCTAACGTGCCCGGCATGAGGGCGATGTGGAGCGCCTGCGTGAAGAGTCCGGGCCTGTCGTTCGCGGCCCACATCCTCGACAATGACCGTCATTTCCCGGAAAAACCCCCCATGCAGACCCTCGAATTCGAACTTGATACCGACTACGTCGAACTGAAGCAGCTGCTCAAGCTCGCCGACCTGGTCACCAGCGGGGGGGAGGCGAAGATGCTCATCGCCGACGGCCAGGTCGAGGTCGACGGCCAGGTGGAACTGCGCAAGGCCTGCAAGATCCGCGCGGGACAGCAGGTCCGCTTCGGCGACACCGTGATCCACGTGCTGGCCGACACGTCGGGCGGTGGCCCGGTCTGACGACCTAGCGCTGGGTAAGGTGGGCGGCGATCAGCCGGCGGAACGGGGCCACGCCCTGTGCCACGCGCAGTCCCGCCCGCCGCAGCACGCGGGCCGGCAGGCGGTCGTCGGTATACAGCGACGTGATGGCATTGGTGGCTTCATACAGCGGACGTGAAGCCAGGCGGTGGCCACGCTCGTAGCGGGCCAGGCCGGCAGGATCGGCGATGTCGGTGCCGCGTGCGGCCGCCGCGCGCAGCACGGCCGCCAGACGGTCCTGGCTCTGAAGGCCCAGGTTGAACCCATGCGCGGTCACCGGGTGCATGCCCACTGCGGCATCTCCGATCAGAGCGCAGCGCGCTCCCACGAATGCATGGGCGTACACCCCCACCAGCGGATAGGCGATGGGTCGAGCCACCGGCCGCATCGTGCCCAGCCGGTGTTCGAACAGCGCACTGATGCTGGCCCCGAAATGCGCATCGTCCTGGGCCATCAGTTCGGCGATCTGGCGAGGCGGCAGGGTGACCACAGCCGATGCCTGGTCCCCGTTGAGGGGAAGCAGGGCCAGCGTGCGTCCGTACCCGAACCACTCCCACGCGGTGTGCCGGTGCGGCACCTCGATCTGCATGCGGCAGACCAGCATGGACTTGCCGAAATCACGCATCTGCGCACCGATCCCCAGAAGACGGCGCGTCGACGAAAACCGGCTGTCCGCCGCCACCACCAGGCGCGCCTTGAGCCGGCGTCCGTCGCCGAGCAGCACCTCACTGTGCGTATCACCGGGTTGTACTTCGCGCACGCTGCATTGATCGATCAGGGTCAGGCCTGCCTGCCCCTGCACGCTGTCCCAGGCGGCCCGCCGGATGAGGTGATTGGGAACCAGCCAGCCCAGCGCTTCGCCCTGCCGTGCTTCGGCCGCGAAGGTCAGCGCGAAGGGCGAGCCGCCATCCATCACTTTGGCATCGCGCAGATCGGAGATCTCCGAGGCATCGATGCGTTGCCATACACCCAGCTGCTCCAGGATGCGGCGCGACGCATGGGTCAGGGCGATTTCGCGGCCGTCGAACGCCGCCTCGGCCAGCGCGGCCCGGGGCTGCTGTTCCACAAGGGCAACGCCCAGGCCGGTGTCGGCCAGCGCGCGGGCAAAGCACAGCCCGGCCGGCCCCGCTCCCACCACCAGCACATCCACAGCGGGCAGTGGGCCGGTGGCGCGGGCGTCCTCCTGCATGTTGGCCTGCGTCTGCGGCATGGGGGTCCTTGTCATGTTTGGCTCGCCGCCGAGCTTAGCGCGCCCATCCGCCCCCGCCCTTGATCTGGATCAGACGGGTTCGCGCCCATTCACACCGAGCCGTACAGCAGGGTCCACACCAGTGGCACGATGCCGGCAACCGACACCACCCACACCGCGCTGCGCAGGTAGGGAACGCCGGCGGCGTACAGCGGCACATAGGCCACGCGCGCCCAGAAGTACACCTGGGCGGCCAGCGCGGTGACGCCGTCCTGCCGCTGGCTCACCACCACACCGATGACAGCCGCGGCGAAGAACGGGAAGGTCTCCATGAAGTGCGCCTGTACCCGCAGCAGGCGGCCGGCCACCGGCCCGGGGGGCGGCGGCGCGCCGTCGCGCGCGGAGAGATTCCACGCCAGCCCGCGCTCGCGGGTGACGGCGAAGGCCGCGATCATCAACTGGACCACGCCCAGCACGATCGCCCATCCCAGCATCTGCAGTTCGATGCCCATCACGGTGCTGCCGCGCGTACGCTGTAACCGGCCAGACGCCAGACCTTGTCCTCATCCAGGCGGAACGAGACCAGCTCACGCACCGGCTGCGGGCTGCTGGCGAACTGCGTGGGGAAGCTCACGTTGATGTACAGGCCTTCCGGCACGGTGGCACCGGGCCCGTACTTCACCCGCGTCACTACCGGCTGCCCGCGTGAGGTCAGCGCGCCCAGTCGCTTGCGGTCGCTTGCCAGCTGGTCGACGAACGTCTTCTCCGGGACCGCCTTGCGCGCCACGGCCGACGCGCCTCTCCAGGCTTCGCCGGCCCGGTTGCTGTCGACCAGGACGGCAATCTGCCGCGCCGCCGCGCTGAGCTGGTCGTCCTGCTCCTTTACCTGCTTCTGCTG
>JAEWLO010000492.1 GCA_023457475.1 Pseudomonadota bacterium
TAGGCCGACAGCCACTGTTCGTTGTGCTTGATGATGATCAGCTCACCGAAGCCCACCAGGCCGGCACCGGAGTAGACCACCGTGCCGGGTGCGGTAGCACGCACCGCCTGTCCACTGGCACCGGCGATGTCGATGCCCTGCTTGGTCACGTCGGCCGCCACGAAACGCCCGACCAGCGCTCCGTCGGCCGGCCAGCGCCAGCTGATGTTGTTCTTGATCGGCGTCGCGGTCGACACCGGCGGCGGAGCCGGGGGCGGCGGCGTCGTCCCCGGGCGCGGGGCGGTCACCACGGTGGTCGGCGCGCGACCGGGGCTGCTGCTGCCGCCCGGGTACAGGCGGATCTGCTGACCGGGGTAGATGGTGTACGGCTCGCTCAGCCCGTTCCATGCGGCCAGGTCACGCGGGGTGATGTTATGGATGCGGGCCAGCGCATAGAGCGTGTCGCCCCTGCGCACGGTCGCGGTCTGGCCGGGCTTGGCCACCGAGGTCTGCGGCGTGCTGTGTCCGCCGCGCCCACCGGAGGATTTGACCACGGTCGCGGTGCCGCAGGCCGCCAGCGTGGCAGTCAGGGCCAGCGCGGCGGCCAGCCGGATCCCGGCATTCAAACGGTGTGCACTCATGCGAACTTCGCCCTCCAAACAAGCCAGGCCACCAACGCCACCACCAGCACGGTGGCGATCCAGCCCAGCGGTTCAATCCAACGCCGCAGCGCGGCTTCCGCGCGCGGCCCGCCGATGCGGATCACGGCGGCCAGCACGTACACGCGCTTGCCGCGACCGATCAGCATGCTCAGCACGTACTGCGGCAACGGCACACCGACGATACCCGAGGCCCACGTGAAGACCTTCATCGGGATGGGCATGAAGCCGCCCAGCACCAGGAACGTGAACACCGCCCAGGGCGATTCGGCCATCTTCGCCTGCACGATCGCGATGCCGCCTTCGATGCTGGGCAGCATGCCCATCGCGGCGAACAGCGGCTTGACCGCTTCAAATGCGAAATGCCCCAGCGCGTAGCCGACCAGCGCGCCGGCCATCGATCCTGCCAGGCTCAGCGTGGCGAACCACCAGCCTCGCTTGGGCTGGGCCACGCACATCGGGGCGAGCATCACTTCGGGCATCACCGGGAAGATGATCGCCTCGATGAAGCTGAGCACGGTGAGATACGTCGGGGCGCGCTCGTGCGCGGCCCACTTCATTGCCCGCTCGTATAGCGGACCGAAAATCTTCATGACGCCGAGCTCCTTGGATTCAGTCCAGCATGCCAGACAGCAGCGGTACGAACGTGACCGGCGCCAATACCTCCTGCGCCACGCTGCCGTCTTCGCGACGGGTGAGCTGGATCAGCGACTGCGCACCCGGGCCACCCACGGGAGCAACGAGCCGGCCACCTACGGCGAGCTGGTCGATCAGCGCATCCACCAGCGCAGGCGCGGCGGCCGTCACCACGACGGCGTCGAATGGCCCATGTTCGGCCCAGCCGATGCGGCCGTCGTCATGCTTGCTGCGAATGTTCATGCCCAGTGCGCGGAAGCGCTTGCGGGCCTGCCGCAGCAGATCGCCGATGCGCTCAACGGTGTAGACCTCCAGGCCCAGTGCGCCGAGCACGGCCGCCTGATAGCCCGATCCGGTACCCACTTCCAGCACCTTCTTCGGCGCGGACTGCAGCACGGCCTCGGTCATGCGCGCGACCACCCAGGGTTGGGAGATGGTCTGACCATGACCGATCGGCAGCGCGGTGTCTTCGTAGGCCCGCGACGCCAGGGCCTCGTCGATGAACAGATGCCGCGGCACCACACGGATGGCGTTGAGCGTGGCTTCGTCGGCGATGCCGCTTTCGCGCAGGCGATCAACCAGCCGATCGCGCACGCGCTGCGAGGTCATGCCGATTCCGACCGCTTCAGGTTGCAGGCGCAGGCGCTGGCTCATGCTGGACGATCCAGCGCAGCGGTAAGCCCGCCCACCCAGCTGGCCACCTTCTCCAGCGCCTGGTAGCGGGTGAGGTCGACCTGGATGGGGGTGATCGAGATGAAGCCGGTACGCACGGCATGGAAATCGGTGCCCGGACCGGAGTCCTGCTCGCGCCCGGCCGGACCGATCCAGAAGACTTCGTTGCCGCGCGGGTCACGCTGCGGAATGCAGCCTTCGGCGCGATGGCGGTTGCCCAGCCGGGTGACCTCGAAGCCGCGCACCTGCTCCCACGGAAGATCCGGCACATTCACGTTGAGGATGGTGTCGGCCGGCAGTGGGTCCGCCTTGAGGCGAGTGACAATCTCCACCGCGGCACGCGCGGCGGTTTCGAAGTGGCGCGGGTCGTGATTCTGCGTGACCAGCGAAACGGCCACGGCCGGCAACCCCAGGAAGCGTCCTTCCATCGCCGCCGAAACGGTCCCGGAATAGATGACGTCATCGCCCAGGTTGGCCGCGTTGTTGATGCCCGAGACCACGATGTCCGGCTCGTAATCGAGCATCCCGGTCAGGGCCAGGTGTACGCAGTCGGTCGGGGTGCCGGCCACTGAACAGGTGTAGTGGTCGATACGCTTTGTGCGGATCGGCAGATCCAGGGTGAGCGAATTGCTGGCTCCCGAACGGTCCCGATCCGGGGCCACCACCATCACTTCATGCCCAGCCTCGCGCAGAACGCTGGCGAGCATCCGGATGCCCGGGGCATCGACACCGTCGTCGTTGCTGACCAGGATCCGCATCTCCGATTTAACCGCTTGATTTTTCAAGACTTCGATTCCATCACTCTGCTGCGTTGGCCAGGCCGGCGCTCCCCTCTCCCGGGATCGGCGGCCGCGCCCATGCGTTCGCTATTGTGCCGCAAGCGGACAGATCGTCCTACCCCGCAGGGAGGTAGGCAGGCGCGATCACGCACATTAGGCTGTACACATGTCACATCCTGAAGACGAAGATCCGGCCGCACTGTTCCGCGCAGCCATCGGCGAGGTGAAACCGCTGCGCCGGCCCGTGACTGCCGCGCCGTCAACGCCCCGACCGAAACCCCGCGCACGCATGACCGAGCAGGACGATGCGGAGGCGCGGGGCGAGTTCGCACGACTGCTGCGGGACAGCAGTCCGCTCGAAGCCGGCGACACCGCCAGCTACCGGCGCGAGAACCTGCCGGCGCGGATGTTCCAGCGGCTGAAGCGTGGACAGTATTCGGTGCAGGACGAGCTTGACCTGCATGGTGCAACCGCCGCCCAGGCGGAGAGCCTGCTACGCCAGTTTCTGCTCGAGGCGCATGCGCATGACCATGGCTGCGTCCGCATCATCCATGGAAAGGGATTGCAGAGCGATGGGGGCGCGCCGGTGCTGAAAAACCTGGTGGACCGGTTGCTGCGCCAGCGCAATGACGTGCTGGCGTTCCATTCCGCACCGCCCGGGCAAGGCGGAACCGGCGCGGTGCTGGTGCTGCTGGCGCGTCGGTGATGGGTGCCGCCGCACGGCAGGGCCGGTAGGGTCGGCAGGGTCGGTCGCAAGACGACCGCCGATAACGGTGATCGGCCCGGGAACGCATGACATCGAACGACATCGCGCGTTTTTCCGCCGCAGGTCATGCGTCACCGTGCCGATCATTGTCATCGGCAGTCGTCTGTCGACCGACCCTACCGGCACCACCCCCCCGGCCCCACCAGGCCGAGCCCCCGGTGGGGGAGCGGCCCCCCCGGCTTG
>JAEWLO010000493.1 GCA_023457475.1 Pseudomonadota bacterium
GAACAGACCCAGCGCCAGCCACGCAGGGCGTGGCTCTACTTCACATTCACTTCAAATTCGGCTCAAACCCTCCACACCGGCGGCAGCGACCCTGACACCCTCCCAAACCTGAGGAAGGGTGATGAAATCCTTGAACATGCTGTTGCGGTTCGCCATCGTCGGCGGATTGATCCTGCTGCTGTTGATTCCGCTGCTGATGATCCGAGGGGTCATCAGCGAGCGTGAGGCATACCGCGACGAGGCGTATGTACGGGTAGCGCAGAGCCGCGCCGGCGCGCAGACCTTGACCGGGCCCATCCGCGTGGTGCCGTGGCGCGAGACGCGTCAGGTGGAAACCGTCGATGCGGCTGGCGTGAAGAAGACCGAAACCCAGGTAGAGGAGAGCTACTGGCTGCAGATGCCATCCTCGCTGGTGGTGGAGGGCAGCATGCAGCCGGACGAACGCCGGGTCGGCCTGTTCCGGGTGCCGGTTTACAGCTGGAAGGCCATGGTGAAGGCACGGTTCGATACCGACGATTACCCGATCCGGGCCGGGCGGGTGTACGGCCAGCCTTACCTGGTGGTCGGCATCGCCGATGTCCGCGGGCTGGTCGGCTCGCCCGCGCTGAAGGTCGATGGCCAGGCCAGGATGCTGCAGCCTGGCGTGGGCGAAGTGGCTGCCATCGGCAAGGGCCTGCATGTTCCCGTGGATGGATTTGCCGATACCGCCGGCGGCACGCTTGCTGCCAGCAGCGTCGAGCTGGGACTGACGCTGGATGGCACCCGTTCGCTGGCCGTCGTGCCGGTCGGCGACGACAGCCGCATCGCGATCGACTCGCCCTGGCCGCATCCGCTGTTCGGCGGCAGCTTCCTTCCCAACGAGCGCCGCATCGACGCACAGGGCTTCCAGGCGCAGTGGGCGGTGTCGTCGCTGGCCTCCGAGGCCCAGCGCCAACTGCGCGCCGGCGGTGACTCCAGCGCCGAAACGGTGAGCGTGGAACTGGTCACCCCGGTGGACATCTACACCCAGGCCGATCGCGCCAGCAAGTACGGCATCCTGTTCATCCTGCTCACCTTTGTCGGCTTCATCCTGTTCGAGCTGATCAAAGGACTGCGCATCCACCCGCTGCAGTACCTGATGGTCGGCCTGGCCCTGGCGATCTTCTTCCTGCTGCTGCTCAGTCTGTCCGAGCACATCCCGTTCTGGGTGGCGTATGCGGTGTCGGCAGCGGCCTGCATCGGACTGCAGGCGGTGTATCTGTCGGGCGTGCTGCGCAGCCGCCTGCGTGGGTTGGGCTTCGCCGGGATGCTCACCGTTCTGTACGGGGCCCTGTACGGCCTGCTGGTGTCGGAAAACAACGCATTGCTGATGGGCTCGCTGCTGCTGTTCGGGGTACTGGCGGGTGCGATGTGGATTACCCGCCGCATCGACTGGTACGACCTGGGCACCGTCGCGCAGCAGGACTGACCGCGCAGCAACGTCGCGAATGACCATGCCCGTGTCGCGTCCCTCCTGCTGCCGCAAGGCGGGAGTGGCGCGGCGCGGGAAAATCGCTACGGTGCGCGTTTTCGGCCCCCGGTTCCGGACATGACCCACTCGACTGAGGTTCGCGCTGGCAGTTCCCGTTCCTGTCTTCCCCCGCGGCCGATCCCTGTGCCGCTTCGGGGCACCTTGCCGCCGCCTGCGTTGGATCGCATGGACAACCGTCCGTCTATCCCGGATGCGCCATCAGCGCTGTCCGTGAGCGAGCAGGCCCTGCTCGACGCGATCGCCGCTACCGGTGCACCGGAAGCCCGGGCACTGTGTGCGTTGCTGAAGGATTGCTGGAAAACCACGTCGGATCCGCTGCAACGCGACGCCATCAGCGCGCGGTACGCGGCGGCGCTGGCGGCGCGCCACCAGGCCGACGCACTGCCGCTCGCGCTGGGTCTGGAAACCCTGCGCAGCGGACTGGATCGCACGGCGTGGGAAACGCTGTCGCGCGCATTGCCCGGGGTGGCCGCCGTGGCCGCGCTGGTGCAGCTGGCAGGCAACGGCGGCTGGCGGCGGATCAGCACTGCCTTGCCGGCGCTGGCAACGACACTGCCGCCGTTGCGCAGCCATGCCCAGCTGGACCAGATGATTCGTGCGCTGCCCGAAGCGCTGCACGACAGCCTGGCCGTTCTGCATGCCTGGGTGCGTGATGCGGATGCGACGCTGGTTCCGACGTTGCGGGTCTCCCCGCTCGCGGCGATCGCGGTCGCCGCTTTGCTGTGGCAGGTGCAGCGCGCCTTGCCGGCACCGCGCGCGGCCCTGCCGGGGATCGCCGGATGGATCGTCACCCTGCCGCATTGCTGGCAGCGGCTGGCCGGCCTCAACCGGGTCGCCGGTGCGCTGTTGGCTCCGGTACAGCGCGCGCCGATGCCGCGTCTGCTCACCCACGTCCGCGCGGGAGGGCCGGGCATCGTGCCGGCACCGCCGCACCCGCCGCAGCCCGTGTCGACCTCTGCCGCTTCGCGTCCGGGCGACCACGCCCTGATGTCGTTGGCGGGCGGGATGGTGGTGTCGGGTCTGGCGATGATCCGTCAGGGGTGGCGCTATCTGCATACGGTGGCGACGGATCCCGCCGATGCAGCGCCCGATCCTGGAGGCGACGAAGCCGGTGCGATCGCGCCGGTGATCACACTGCTGGACGACATCGTCGACGTCGACGGCGGTGGCACGATATGGGAAGACCTGTACGCGCGTGTGCACGCGGCGGCAGACACCGATCCCCAGGCGCTGGCGGCGCTGGTGCAGGACCGGTTGCTGGCCAACGACGTGGCCGAGGCGGTGCTGGTCCATCTGCCGGACGTGGCCGAAGAGACACCCGTCGCAACCGCGGAAGGGCACCGCGTGCGGCGCTCGCCGGTGATCGATCATGTGCCGGATGTGCGCGGGCGAGGATCGCGCGTGGAGCTCGGCACGGCAACGCGGGAGCAGCTCAACGTCACCAGCCACCGCCTGGCGGTGGCGGTGCAGGCCCTGCCCAGCGCCCCCCTGCATCCTGAGGATGTGCTGGTAGGCAGTCAGGCAGGTATCGACCTGCCGATGGCCCGCCTGCAGCTGCGCCGATGGATGACGCATACGGCCAACACCACGGCCGTTGACCAGCAGAAGGCGCTGGCCAGGGCGTTGCAGGATCTGGCCTATTCGGATGCGCGCCTGTTGCAGGTCGATGCCTGGGTGCCGCGCCTGGACGCCAGCATCGAAGCCGACCTGACCCAGCACCTCCGGCAGGTCACCAACCACACCGTGCCGCCGTCCGCCATCTACCTCAACACCTATACCCGCTACCCGGCCTGGCCGGCATGGGAAGCCAGTCTCCCGGCGCCGGATCCCAGATTGTTCGAGCTGTACCGTCGGTTTCCCAACACCACCCGTATACGGTCGGGTCGGGTCAGTTCGTACTCGCTGGTGGAGGCCGCGGTGAATCCGCCGAGAACGGGCCCGGCGAGCGCGCTTTACTACCGTGGGGATGCCGACGCGGGCTTTCCTGCCGAGGAATGCAACCTGGTGACCCTCGCACAGTTCAACCAGGCCAATGCCAACCGCACGGACACGTACGCACCGATCTTCCGGCAGCGGCTCGATGCGTTCATCGCTTCGAGCCGTGCCGGCAGCGCGCCCGAGCGCGACGCATACGTGGACGCCATGCGGCGCCGGCTGCGCGGCACCGCGACATTGTTGACGGCGAGCGGACAACTCGACGCTGCCAGCGGCTGGCTCTTGAAAACGCTGGAGGAGCATCCCACCCGCTTTGGCGCAGGCAATGACACCCTGGGCCGCGCGCTGGCGCTGCCGGGCCAGGACATCCGCGTCAACGCGGTGCTGGCTGCGCCCGCGAGCGGTGGCGAGGTAGCGCTGCACGGCATGCTGTTGCTGGAATCGCTGCCTTCGCCTGAGCGACCGCAGGGGGCGGTGGTGGTGCTGTGCCCAACACGGTCGCCGTTGCTGCAGTCATTCCCATCACGCGGCGAGGCCCTGCGCCAGATCCGAGAGGAGGTCCGTGGGCAGCTGCACCGCTGGGTTGCGACGCATGCGCACAGGCATTGGGGCGCGGGCAGCGTGCCGGTGAAGGTGGGGGCGGCCATCGATGACGACCTGCTGCAGGCCCTGTTCTTCCAGCAGCTGGCACTGCGCAGCGAGCAGCTGCATCACCCGGGCAACGCGACCGCCGCCGAAGTGCGCCGCGACTACGTCGGCCTGGAGCAGAGGCTGCGGACGCTGCCGTTGCCCGTGGCGCTGCCGACGCTGGAAGCGGCGCACGAATGCGCCGCTGCGGCGTTGCCGCAGTCCTATGATCTGGCAGGTGCGCACTGGCTGGCGCATGCGGGACTGCCCTCGCGGGGAGTGCTGCGCAATCCGGGCGTGGCCGGCGCGCAGTGGTTGAAACGGCTCAAGGACATCCGCAGCGACATCGAGCACGATTTTCCGCTGCCGCTCCGCTTTGCGGCCGGCGTGCTGGAGCAGGCGGTGCTCAACCAGACCGGCGTGGCCATCGACACCCGCGCGCATTACCTGGTGCGGTTCTCCGGTGGCACGCCCAGCCAGGAGGCGGCCAGTGGCTTCGTTCACACCGCACCGCAGAAGGTGGGTAGCTGCCTGATGGTGGAATGCGCGTTCGACAAGGCCGAGGACTACCCCGATGGCGACGTCGGGAGCCATGAGCTGGGACTGTATGCCTCTGACAACAGCACCCTGTTCGACGCGGAGACCGAAGTCGACGGCCTGTTGCCGGGGCAGTTCATCACCGCCGTGCGCAGCCTGGACCTGCGCAGTGACTATCGTACGGCGGTGGAGGCCTTCTGGGCGCAGCATCGCAGCGCCGTGAAGACCAGCCTGCGCGGTATCTACCTGTTCGCGGCCTGGCAGCAGTACGCCGAGGGGTCGCTGTCCGAAGGCGGGTTGCAGCGGGTGCTGGCGGCCACGGGCTACATGGTGGCGCACCAGGCCGAGGACCTGGAGTTTGAATGCCACGCTGCCGACGGCACCCGGATCAGCTGGGTGAGCCTGTACGGCACCCGATCGACGCTGCTGCGGATCGATCATGCGCAGCGTCCGGAGGTCGTGTTGTACGCGCCCGGCGATGCCACGCCGTTCCGCGAGTTCAGCGATGCCGCGCAGTTGTCGGGCTGGTTGACCCGGGTGGCAACCAGCGAAGACGGACGTCGCTGGCTGGAGAGCGCGTTCGACCTGGCCGAGCTTCAGGACGGCTGGTTCTCCAACGGCGTGGACACCACCCTGGGCAAGGCGCACGGGGATCTGTTCCAGGGCAACCGCTCGGCGCTGGCCATCGACGGCGACGATCTGTTCGAAGCGCTTGCCACGCGTCAGCAGGCGCGCACGCTGCGCGACGGCGACACGCTGTTCGCCTCGAACTGGGAGGTATGGCGCAGCATGGCGCTGCGCCGGCTCAATGTCTTCAACGCCGTGGTGGGCATCGGCAGCCTGGTGCTGCCGCCTCTGCTGCCGGTGGTGGAAGTGGGGTCGTTCGTGCAGCTGGGCCTCGGGCTGCAGGAAAGCATCTACGGGCGGACAGATGAAGAGCGGCACGACGGGGCGGTGGATGCGGCCTGGGGCGCGTTCGGACTGGTGCTTTCGGTCCCGTTCGGCATGGTTCGTTTCGGGGCGCTGTGCGGCGGGGAAGGGCTTCGCGTGGAGCCGGCAGTGCAGGCGGCGGTCGAGACGCTGGAACTGGATCCGCTGCGCACGCTCAGCGCCCGCTACGCGCAGCCCGAGTCGGTGGTGGTCGATGGCGCGCGCCCGGCCGACAACGGTATCCACCACTATCTGGACCGGCATTTCATCCGCCAGTCCGGCAATGTTTACGAGGTGACCTTCGACGATGTGAACCGCACCTGGCGGTTGAAGTCGCCGAATACGGCCAACCAGTACCTCAATCCGGTGCGGCTCAACGCGGAGGGGGTGTGGGAGCCGCACACCGACGTGGGCCTGGCGGGCGGAGGGCGCGGTTCGGATTCGGCGATCGAACGCACCAATTTCATGTACCGCGGCGCGCTGAATTCGCATGTCGAGCGCATGCGTTCGACCCAGTCGCTGGACAGCATCAGCTCCGATTTCCGCTGGGGTATGTCCCATTGGCAGCGGGTGGTGCTGCCCGAAGAGATACGCCGGTTGAATTCGCTGCAAGGACTGAAGGAGCTGTTCGTGAAGGGCCCGCTGGACCCGATCCAGCGGGGGGCGCTGGCGGTGGTCATCGCCAAGGTCGAGCAGACGATGCAGCTCGAGCATGACCTGCGCGTGGAGCAGGCCGTCCAGCTGGCGGTGGACGCGCACGGCGGTTACGTCTATCCGCTGTCCACGACGCTGCTGGAGCCTGCCGGCAGGCCGGCACTGGACGCCGGCAGCCGCCAGACCATGGGCTGGTGCACCGGCATTTCGCGACTGATGGCGACCGCGATCCCCGGGGGCGAGCAGGCGGCGATGATCAAGAACCTGCGCGTGGCCATGCGACGCCCCGGTGAAGGCATGGGCGCTGAGGTGATGGCGCACATCCGCGATGCGCAGGGGGTTGCGCTGCCTGCCGGCACGGTCTCGGCCGCGGCCCCGATCGAGTATGGCGACGTGGGGCGGTTTCTGGGAGGGAGCAGGAAGAACGCGCAGTTCTTCCTGACCGGTTCCCGTCACCACATGCTGGTGGCGGTGAACGTGCAGCCCAACGGCAGCAAGGTCTTCGAGCTGCTGGATTCCAACCTCGGCTTCATGCGCTTCTACACGCAGTCGCAGTTCGACAGCTGCGTGCGCTACCTGTTCGGGTCCCGCTACTTCAGTGCGATGCCCTGGAGCACGCGCCAGATCGGCCGCGAGACGCTGGCGGAGATGTACGGGGCCACGCGGGCGACCGAGCAGAGCTCGGCCAGCCAGTTCATGATCCGACAGGTCGACCCGGAAAAACTGCGCGCCCTGGGGCGGAGGCGGGGCTGGGACCGCCTGCTGGAGGACATCCCGGCGCGCTGACGGGTAAAATCATGGCCTATCCGCTTTTTCGCTCTTGAGCCCCCCATGACCTGCCGCACCCGCTTCGCCCCCAGTCCCACCGGTTACCTGCATATCGGCGGGGCCCGCACCGCCCTGTACTGCTGGCTGGAAGCCCGCCACCGGGGCGGCGAGTTCGTGCTGCGCATCGAGGATACCGACCGCGAGCGCAGCACCCAGGGGGCCATCGACGCCATCCTGGAGGCGATGGACTGGCTCGGCCTGGACTACGACGAAGGCCCGGTCTACCAGACCCAGCGCGTGGCCCGCTACCAGGAGGTGGCCGACCAGCTGGTTGCGGCCGGCAGGGCGTACTACGCCTACGAAACCCGCGAGGAGCTGGACGCCATGCGCGAGGCCGCCATGGCCCGGCAGGAAAAACCGCGCTACAACGGGGCCGCGCGCGAGTTGAACCTGCCGTACCGCGACGACCCGAACCGGGTGATCCGCTTCAAGAACCCGCTGGAAGGAACGGTGGTGTTCGACGACCTGATCAAGGGCCGCATCGAGATCGCCAACAGCGAGCTGGACGACATGGTGATCTTCCGTCCGGACGGCTTCCCCACCTACAACTTCGCCGTGGTGGTGGATGACTGGGACATGGGCATCACCGAGGTCATCCGCGGCGACGACCACATCAACAACACCCCGCGCCAGATCAACCTGTACGAAGGCATCGGCGCGCCGGTGCCGAAGTTCGGCCACATGCCGATGATCCTGGACGAGCAGGGGGCCAAGCTCTCCAAGCGCACCGGCGCGGCCGACGTCATGCAGTACAAGGACGCCGGCTACCTGCCCGACGCGCTGCTGAGCTACCTGGCCCGGCTGGGCTGGTCGCACGGCGACCAGGAGCTGTTCAGCCGCCAGGAACTGATCGACCTGTTCGACGTGAAGGATTGCAATTCCAAGGCCTCGCGCCTGGACATGGCCAAGCTGGGCTGGGTCAACCA
>JAEWLO010000494.1 GCA_023457475.1 Pseudomonadota bacterium
CTCCTGCAGCGACGCCCATCCGGCCACACCGCGCGCGCTCAACGCGTCGGCCGCGGCAGCCACCCGTTGACGCTCGTCGCCCACCGGCAGCCCGTATCCGGGTCCATCCACCAGACCCGCCGGACTCACCAGCTGTCCGGCGTCTTCCAGCAATGCCAGCAGCGCATCATGCGCGGCGCTCCCCTCCTCCGTTCCCAGCACCCGTTTCAACCCGGAGCGCGCGCGCAGCTCTGCGCGGTTGCGCGCGGCCTGTTCCAGCAACAGCAATGCCGAGGTGGATCGCAGGCCGCCGCGGTCCACCCACTCGGCGCGCTGCCCGGCGGTCAGTTTCAGCCACGCCTCCACATCGGACGCGGGCAACGCCAGTTCCGCCTGCGCCACCGCGAACAACTGCTGGTAATACGCCGCCGCCGACGCGAAATAGTAGCCCTGGCGCAGGGCCTGGTCGCGGTCGGTCAGCACCGACGCATCCGCCAGCCCCTGCCGCTCCAGCCGCGACAGCAGGCCGCGCGGCGTGATCCGGTTCATGCCGGGTGTCGCCAGACGAGGCACCCCCTCCTGCAGCAGTTTGCCGGTCTCCACCGCGCAGTTGTTGCTGACGAACCGGTAACGCCCGTCATAACTCCAGTGCACCTGTCCGATCCGCTCCAGCAGCGTCGCGATCTCGCCCTCGTGCAGGGCCAGTGGAATCGACGACAGCCCGCGCAGCTCGACCTGCGTGTACTCCGTGATGACCTGGTTGAGCGGCAGCACGAACAGGCGCGAGGGATACGCGCCGGTGAGCCCCGCCCAGCTGGAGATCTGCACATCGCCGACGAACGCGCGGAACGACACCACCCGGTGGTGTGCCAGGTCCATGCGGCACGCGGGACCGCGCGGTCGGCCAGGGGCACAGACGACCAGCCTGAGCATGCTGTGACCCCATCGGCTCATCAGCGCATCGTTGCCTTCGGCCAGCAGGTAATCCACGGCGTACACCCGCTCGGGATCCAGCTGCAGCAGCGACGCCTCGCCGCTCGCCTCACCGGCCTGCACCAGCGGCATGCGCGGGTCACACGCGCGCTCCCGCTCGACCGGCCCCAGATGACGCGAGAACCAGGCGGCCAGCGCGGGCCGACGGCAGGGGTAATCGACGTCGAGCAGGTAATGCTCGGCATTCACCGCGAGGAACTCGGCCGGGCTGTGCCGTTCGTAGGCATCGGGACTGCGCGCGCTGAAGGCGTTGCCGGTACGGCCCATGCGCCAGGGCCGCTGCTGCCAGCCCGCCAGATCGCGCCAACGTGCGCTGCGCGACCAGCCACCCTCCGGACTGCGGTCGAGCACATGGGTGAGTTCGTGGATCAGTGCCGCCGCGACCGCGCGCGGCAGGGGGTCCTCGGGACGGACCTCGGCGAGCAATGTGCGGCGCAGCGTTATCGCGCCGTTGCGGGCGCGGCCATGCACGCCGTCCGGAAGATCGTCGGACCAGCGCACCGGCACCGGCCTGGTGAATCGGGTCTGCCAGTCGACGGGCAGAAGCGCCGGCACCTCATCCAGCACGCGCTGCGCGACCTGCTGCTCGTCGGCGGTCAGAAGGGACCGCTGCAGGTCGAATTCAAGGGCCGCGTGGGCGGTCGGCGCGGCCAGCAGCGCCGCCAGGACCGCCGCGCTTCGGCGCAGGGTCCGGCGACGAACATGCATCAGCGGGCCAGCAGGGTCCGGGCCAGCACCATGTCGCTGGCGTCGCGCTGTGCGGCATCCCGCTCACGCAGATGCAGCAGTGCCGCTTCAAGGCGCGCACCACGGATCGCGCCGTCGCTGGCCACGAAGGCTGCCGCGTCTTCGCGTGCGTCCAGCACCACCTTGTCGTCGTCCGAGCTGGACGAACCGGCCGAGGACGCGCCCGAGGCGGAACCGGCGGAGGAACCGGCAAAACTGGAGGCCAGGGCCGACAACGGCAGCGCAAGCACGGCAACAAGCAGGATCGGACGCATCATCATCGGGATCATTCGTGGCAGGAAAAGACAGAGCGTATCGGTTGCGTGAAGAACTGTCGCGCCCTACGCGTCGAACAGCTTGCCGGGATTCAGCAGCCCTTGGGGATCAAACGCACGTTTGACCGCCTTCATCAGCGCGATCTCGGCCGGTCCACGGGTGCTGTCCAGATACCCCTTCTTGACCAGCCCGATCCCATGTTCGGCGGAAATGCTGCCGTCGAAGTCCTTCAGCACCTGCGCCAGCAACTTGGTCACCTGCTCGCACTGCTGCACGAAATCGGCATTGGCGGTGCCGTCAGGTTTGAGCACGTTGATGTGCAGATTGCCGTCGCCGATGTGACCGAACCACACCACGTCGAAATGCGGATACGCCTCGCCGATCAGCGCCTGGGTGCGGGCAAGGAACGCCGGCATCGACGAAATCCGGACGGAAACGTCATTCTTGTACGGCGTATGGCGTGCAAGCGCTTCGGTGATGCCCTCGCGCAGCCGCCACAGCTGGGCCGCCTGTGCGTCGCTCTGGCTGACCACACCGTCACTGACCCAGCCCTGCTCCATGCAGGCCTCGAACGCCGCCATCGCAGCGGCCTCCTGAACCTCGTCGCCGGCCGCGAATTCGGTCACCACGTAGAACGGATGTACCTCGGCGAACGGTGCCTGCGCGCCATGCGCCAGCACGTGCTCCAGCGCGCGGTCGGTGAAGAACTCGAAGGCCTGCAGCTGCAGGCGCTCGCGGAACGCTGCAAACACCTGCATGAGCACTTCGAACGACGGCACCGCCAGCAGCATCACGTTGCTGGCCGGCGGCGGATCGGTCAGCCGGAGCGTGGCTTCCACGATCACCCCCAGCGTGCCCTCCGAGGCGATCAGCAGCTGGCGGAAATCGTAGCCGCTGGAGTTCTTGATCAGCCCCTTGTTCAGCTCCAGCAGCTCGCCGCTGGCGGTGACCACCTTCAGGCCGGCCACCCACTCGCGCGTGTTGCCATAGCGGATCACGCGGATCCCCCCGGCATTGGTGGCGATGTTGCCGCCAATCGAACAGGAGCCGCGTGCAGCGAAGTCCACCGGGTAGATAAGCCCGTGTTCGCGGGCCGCGTTGTGCACCGCCTCCAGCGCCATGCCGGCCTGCACGGTGAGGGTGCGGTCCACTGCGTCGAATGCCAGCACCTTGTTCATGCGTTCCAGGCTGAGCACCAGCTCGCCGTTGGCGGCCACCGCGCCGCCGGACAGCCCGGTGCGCCCGCCTGAAGGAACCACCGCCACGCCCTCGGCCATCGCCCAGCCCAGAATGCCCTGCACCTCCTCCACGCTGCCCGGCAGCGCGATCGCCAGCGGGGCCGGTGTCCAGCGGCGGGTCCAGTCGCGCCCGTAGTGCTCCAGATCGGCCGGTTCGGTTTTGAGGCGAAGCCCCGGAAGGGCCTGCAACAGCGAATCAAGACGCGGGTCAGTCATGGCATCAGCAGCACGGCGGGGAACCCGGAAGGGTAGCGTACCCCCGCCGGTAGAGCCACGCCCTGCGTGGCTGCGATGTGGCCGCGACGATCCAGCCTCGCTACAACAGCACTTCCCCGCCTGATGCGGAGACGCAATGGCGCGTGGCGACGCGTTCATCTCAATGGCGCATACCGGTCTCTCGGCGCGGCGTGGCTCTACGGCGATGGATCCGTCGCGTCTGAAACCATTTCGGGCCTTTGGCGCAGCGCACCATCGCGGCCGCGATCTGGCATAGTGGGCAGCTCCCGTCCCACTGGCTGCCGCGCCCCATGTCGCCGAAGAAGACCTCGTTCCCCAAGCAGGATATCCGCGTACTGTTGCTGGAGGGAGTGAGCCAGACCGCGATCGACGTATTCAGCGCGGCCGGCTATTCACAGATCGAACTTCACAGCAAAGCCCTGCCCGAGGACGAGCTGATCGCGCGCATTGCCGAGGCCCATATCGTCGGCATCCGTTCGCGCACCCAGCTCAGTGCCGGGGTCCTGGCCCATGCCAAGCGCCTGATGGCGGTGGGCTGCTTCTGCATCGGCACCAACCAGGTCGACCTGGAGGCCGCGGAACTGGCCGGCATTCCAGTGTTCAACGCGCCCTATTCCAATACGCGCAGCGTGGCCGAACTGGTCATTGCCGAGGCGATCATGCTGACCCGGGGCATCCCGCAGAAGAATGCCGAATGCCACCGGGGCGGCTGGTCCAAGTCGGCGGCCGGCAGCCACGAAGTGCGCGGCAAGACGCTGGGCATCATCGGCTATGGCCACATCGGCACCCAGGTCGGCGTCATGGCCGAGGCCATGGGCATGCAGGTCATCTTCCACGACATCGAAACCAAGCTGTCGCTGGGCAACGCGCGCGCCGCGATCGATCTGGACGACCTCCTCGCGCGCGCCGATATCGTCACCGTGCATGTACCGGAAACGCCCGCCACCCAGTGGATGATCGGCGCGCCGCAGCTGGCGAAAATGCGCCCCGGTGCGCACCTCATCAACGCCGCGCGTGGCACCGTGGTCGATATCGATGCGTTGGATGCGGCCCTGCACTCGGGCCACATCGGGGGTGCGGCGCTGGACGTGTTCCCGGTCGAGCCCAAGGGCAATGGCGACGCTTTCGTTTCGCCGCTGACCGCGCATGACAACGTCATCCTGACCCCGCATGTAGGTGGGAGCACCCTGGAGGCGCAGGACAACATCGGCGTGGAAGTGGCGGCCAAGCTGGTGCGCTACAGCGACAACGGCAGCACCCTGTCGGCGGTGAACTTCCCGGAAGTCACCCTGCCCGAGCACGAAGACAGCCTGCGCCTGCTGCACATCCACCAGAACGTGCCGGGCGTGCTGTCCAGGGTCAACGAGATCTTCTCGCGCCACAACGTCAACATCGACGGCCAGTTCCTGCGCACCGACCCGAAGGTGGGTTATGTGGTGATCGACATCACCGCCAGCGAGGAACAGGCCGCCGCCGTGCGCGAGGAGCTGGCGGCGATCCCGGGCACCCTGCGCACGCGCGTGCTGTATTGACGTGATCCACGCGTAGCGCCGGGCTCTGCCCGGCGACGTGGTCCCCTCCGCCGCCGGGC
>JAEWLO010000495.1 GCA_023457475.1 Pseudomonadota bacterium
CCTCATGACCGTTGACGCGCATGCGAGGGCCGGCCAACGGCCGGCGCCACCGCCATCTCGCACCGCAATGAACCCAGCAGCGCGTTATTGCGCTGACGTAGCAGCTCCGCGGTAGCGGTCCGCCAACAACGCCACGCGCTTCACGTAGTACTGGGTTTCGCTGTACGGCGGTACGCCACCGTGGCGGTCGACCGCGCCTTCGCCGGCGTTGTAGCCAGCGGCAGCGAGGGTCAGGTTGCCGTTGAAGCGTTTGAGCAGCCACGACAGATACTGCACACCGCCACGGATGTTTTGCGCTGCATCATAGGAATCGGTGACGCCGAAGCGACGCGCGGTCGGTGGCATCAACTGCATCAGGCCCTGCGCGCCCGCGCGGCTGAGCGCGGTCGGGTTGTAGGCAGACTCGGCATGGATGATGGCGCGTACCACCGCCTCTTCCACGCCGAACTCGCGCGCGGCCGCGGCAATCTCCGCCTGGAAAGCGGTGGTGTTGAGCCGCACCGAACCGAAGTTCACCCCCGGGTTGGCCCCGCAGGCGTAGCAGCGTTCGATGTAGCTGTAATGGATGGTGCGCACCTGACCCAGGCTTGCCACCTGCGCCGGCCGGGTGCTGGTGTAATGCCGCACCCCGTCCTTCATATAGGAATAGACCTGGCCGGCGACCACGCGGCCGGCCTTGCTGCTGCTCTTCGCCGGCGTCGATGGCATGGAGGCGGGAACCACGGCGGTACTGTTGGCCGCGCCATCGGCCGCCGGGCCCGGGGTCACCGCCGCCGTTGCCACCACAGCCGCGGCTGGCGCAGGAGCCGGGGCCGGCGGAGGTACGTAGCTGCGTGGGGCACTGCGGTCAGGACGATAGGTACTGACCACGCTGCACTGGGCACCCTTCACCCGCTTGCTCACATAGCTGGGAATGCCATCCTGGCCGACGCACTTGTACAGCGTGCCCGCACTGGCCGGCACAGCGGTCAGCGCAGCCAAGGCCAGCGCAGCGATCCCCAAGATCCCCTTCATGGGCGCGAGTGTCCCCGTTTCGCGGTCCCTTGCCAAGTCTTTGACGCGATGTTCATGCAGGATGGGCGGCGCGGGTCACGGTTTTGGGCCGTGCACCGGTACAATACGCGGCTTCACCGCAGCCCTCCGGGGCTGCCTGCCCGCCCACCCGACTGGAATAAGCGCCATGACCGGGACGCCAGCTTCGCCCCTGCCGACCTCGGCCGGCTCCGCCGTGCCTGCCTCCGACACCCCCGCCCGCCCCGACCTCCTGCCCCTGCCCGGCTCCCGGCCGCAGGTGAACGGCCCGGTGCGCGGCAAGCTCTACATCAAGACCCACGGGTGCCAGATGAACGAGTACGACTCGACCAAGATGGCCGACGTCCTCGCCGCCGAGGAAGGGCTGGAGCTCACCGACGACCCGGCCGAGGCCGACGTGCTGCTGATGAACACCTGCTCCATCCGCGAAAAGGCGCAGGAAAAGGTGTTCAGCCAGCTCGGCTACTGGAAGGCGCTGAAGAACAATGGCCGCGGGGTGATCATCGGGGTGGGCGGCTGCGTGGCCTCGCAGGAAGGCGAGGCCATCATCAAGCGTGCCCCCCACGTGGACCTGGTGTTCGGCCCGCAGACCCTGCATCGCCTGCCGGAGCTGATCCGGCAGCGACGCGAATCCGGCAGGTCACAGGTGGACATCAGCTTCCCGGAGATCGAGAAGTTCGACCGCCTGCCCGAGCCGCGCGCGGAAGGCGGTTCGGCCTTCGTCTCGATCATGGAGGGCTGCTCCAAATACTGCTCGTTCTGCGTGGTGCCCTACACCCGTGGCACCGAAGTCAGCCGCCCGTTCGAGGACGTGGTGGTGGAAGTGGCGCAGCTGGCCGCGCAGGGCGTGCGTGAGATCAACCTCCTCGGCCAGAACGTCAATGCCTACCGCGGGCCATACGGAGATGGCGAGCATGCCGACCTTGGCCTGCTGATCCGCACGATCGCCGAGATCGACGGTGTGGACCGCATCCGCTTCACCACCTCGCATCCGCTGGAATTCAGCGACTCGCTGGTCGATGCCTATCGCGACGTTCCCCAGCTGGCCAACTTCCTGCACCTGCCGGTGCAGGCCGGCAGCGACCGCGTGCTCTCGGCCATGAAGCGCGGTTACACCGCGCTCGAGTTCAAAGCCAAGATCCGCAAGCTGCGGGCGGTGCGCCCGGACATCTCGATCAGCTCGGACTTCATCGTCGGCTTCCCCGGCGAAACCGAAGCCGACTTCGAGAAGACCATGAAGCTGATCGAGGACGTCGGTTTCGACCAGAGCTTCTCCTTCATCTATTCGCGCCGCCCCGGCACCCCGGCGGCGGATCTGGAAGACACGATCGGCGATGCCGAGAAACACGCGCGCCTGGCACGCCTGCAGGCAAGAATCAACGAACAGGCTGCAGCGATTTCCCATGCCATGGTCGGCACCGTGCAGACCGTGCTGGTGGAAGGTCCCTCGCGGCGGGACCCGAACGAGCTGACCGGCAAGACCGAGAACATGCGCTCGGTGAATTTCCCGGGCCAGGCGCGGTTGGTGGGCCAGCTGGTGGATGTGGAGATCACCGAGGCATACAGCAACTCGCTGCGCGGGCGGTTGGTGGTTGCCTGAGTCCGGCCCGCGCAGCCACGCAGGGCGTGGCTCTACGCCTCGCGGGAATCAGTCCAGCCGCTTGCGGAACCGCACGATCGCCAGGGTCATCATCACCGCGATGAAGGCCAGCAGGGCAAGCACCTCCGGCCACAGCTCCCACCAACGCGCACCGCGCAGCATGATGCCGCGCACCAGACGCAGGAAGTGGGTAAGCGGCAGCACCTCGGCCAGCCACTGCACCACCCGCGGCATGCCGGCGAAGGGGAACATGAAGCCGGAGAGCAGGATCGACGGCAGAAACACGAACATGGTCATCTGCATCGCCTGGAACTGCGACCGCGCCTTGGTGGAAATGAGCAGGCCCAGCGCCAGGTTGGCAACGATCAGCAGCATCGCCGCCACGTACACGTCCAGCACGCTGCCGCGCACCGGCACCTCGAACAGCCACATGCCCAGCACCAGCACCAGGCTGGTCTGAACCAGCCCGATCACCGCATAGGGCACCACCTTGCCGATCATCAGCTCGCTGCTGCCCAGCGGCGTGGCGATCAGCAGCTCCATGTTGCCGCGTTCGCGCTCGCGCACGATCGCCACGGCGGTGAACATCACCATCGTCATGGTGAGGATGATCCCGATCAGCCCCGGCACGATGTTGACCGCCGACCGGCGCTGCGGATTGTAGAACGCCACCACGCTGATCTGTCCCGCCGCCGCGGTGGCTCCCGCCCGCAGCGGCCGGTCGTTGCGTGCGGGCTGGCTGTCCAGGGGGAGCTGCGCCAGCTGCACGGCCGCGCTCTGCACCACGGTGTCGCTGCCGTCGACCAGCACCTGCACTGCCTCGCGGCCTTCGAAACGCCGGCGTTCAAAGTCGGCCGGCACCACCACACCCACGCTGATGCGCCCCTGCCGCAGCGCCACCATCAGTTCCTCGAAAGTCCGTACCTGCAGCACGGGCCGGATCACCCCGGTGGCGGCCATGTCCATCAACAGCGCGCGCGAGGCGGCCGTCTGCGCCTGGTCGGCGATGCCCGCCTCCAGGTTGCGCAGGTTGAGGTTGATGGCGTATCCGAACAGCACCAGCTGCATCACCGGAATGCCGACAATCATGGCCAGGGTGATCCGGTCACGGCGCAGCTGGCGCAGTTCCTTGAGCACCACCGCCCAGAGCCGCCGAACGTTCACGGGTCCGTCTCCTGTGCGGCGCGCCCGCGCGTCGCCGAAACGAAGACGTCCTCCAGGTTCGGCGTACTGCGCTGTACCTGTGCGTCCTGCCCGGCAACGCGCAGTGCCTCACGCACGGCATCCTCACCCGTCGCATCGCCCTCCAGCAGTACGCGCAGTACGTTGCCGACCTGCGCCACGCTCAGCACGCCGGCCACGGAAGCCAGGACCCGCTGCGCCTGCCGGGGCTGTGCGGTCTCGACCGTCAGGGTGCGACCCTGCAGCGCCCCGGTCAGTTCGGCCGGGCTGCCGTCGGCAACCAGCGCGCCGCGGTCGAGGATGGCCAGGCGATGGCAGCGCTCGGCTTCGTCCATGTAGTGGGTGGACACGAGCAGCGTGGTGCCCGCGTCAGCCAGGTCGAACAATTTCTCCCAGAAGTCGCGGCGGGACTCGGGATCCACCGCGCTGGTGGGTTCGTCCAGGAACAACAGCTCGGGCGCGTGTATCACCGCACCGGCCAGGGCGAGGCGCTGCTTCTGACCACCGCTGAGCGTCCCGGCCAGCTGCTGCTGACGGTCCTGGAAGTGGTAGTGCTCGAGCAGTTCCTCGATACGCCGACGCGTGTTTGTGCGTGGCAGACCCTGCACGGCGGCGAGGAATTCCAGATTCTCGCGCACGCTGAGGTCTTCGAACAGCGAGAACCGCTGCGTCATGTAGCCGATGCGCTGGCGCAGTGCTTCGGCCTGCTCGGGAATGCGCAGGCCCAGCACCTCGATCTCGCCTTCGCTGGGCGTCAGCAGGCCGCACAGCATTCGGATGGTGGTGGACTTGCCGGAACCGTTCGGGCCCAGAAAGCCGTACACGGTGGCGCGTGGCACCGCCAGGTCCACGTGGTCCACCGCCACCAGTGCGCCGAAATGCCTGGTCAGACCGCGTGCGCGGATTGCAATGGCCCCGTCAGGCGCAGCCGGCCGTGCGTTCAAAACACGACCTGCACCGGCGCGCCGGCCGGCAGATCGGCGAGCGCATCGCCCTGATCAAGTTCGATTTCGGCGAGCCAGCTCAGGCGCGACGCGTCCTCGCCGCTCAGCGCGTAGTACGGGGTGAAGCCGGGATCGCTGCGGATGCTGCGCACATGACCCGGCAAGGCCTGCCCACGCCCCTGCAGCGTCACCTGCGCGGCCTGTCCCACCCTCACGTTCAACCGCAGCGCCTCGGGCAGATAGACCCGGGCGAACGGGCGTTCGCCCACCAGCATCACCACAAGCGGTGCCCCCACGGGCGGCTGGTCGCCCAGGCGGTAAGGCAGCGCGTCGATGCGGCCGGCACGAGGGGCGACCAACGACAGTTTGTCCAAGGTCACCGCCTGTGCGGCAGCCTGTGCCTGCGCGGCCTGCAGCGCCGCCTGCCCTTGCGCCACCTGTTCAACGCGGGTACCGCGCTCCAGCGCCAGCAAGGCCTGCTCGGCTGCGCGCACCGCACCCTGCGCGTTGCCGGCGGCTGCGCGCGCGCGGTCGACGTCGGCCGCCGCCACCAGCTGCTGTCGTCCCAGCGGCTGCAACCGTCCCAGATACGCGCTGGCATCAGCCGCCTGTGAACGGGCCGCCGCCAGCGTCGCGCGGGCCTGCCCTATCTCCTCAGCGCGGGGCCCGTGTTCCAGTTCCTGCAGGGCGTCCCCGGCCTGGCGCGACTGCGCCTGCAGCGCCTCCAGCTGCGCGGCGGTGCGCAATGGCTCCAGTTGCAGCAGCGCCGCGCCTGCCTCCACCTGCTGGCCCTCGCGCACCTGCACGGCCACGATGGTTTCCGACGCAGGTGCCGGCACCGTGATCCGGTCCCACTCCAGCGTACCCAAGGCGGGTTGCCCGCGGGAACCACAACCGCTTGCCAGCACGGCGACCAGCAGAAGCGCCACGCGCCCCGAACGGGAACCCCACAGCAACCGTACACAGACTGCGGACATCGCACGACTCCGTCAGGCAGGCGCTCAAACTCGCACTGGTCATGAAATGATCACCCACCGGCAGGCATTGCGGCAACTGGGCCGCGCCCGGTTATCCACATCTTTCTCCCGCAGCGGCCCACAGCGCATGTGGAAAACCGCCGCGCTCTTGACGCTTTTTTGACCACGCCTTCATCTTCCTTGCGCCACTAGGGCTGCAGACGTCTATCCACAGGTTGCTGCACCGCCCTTGCACACCCTCTGTGGAAAACGCGCGCGTCCGGGGAAACGCGCTACCCTGTTCCTCCTTTCCCGATCCTGCGGCACCGTCAGCGCGTGCCGCCGCCTGCAATGACCGCACTGGCCCACCGCGATTTCACCCTCAGCCCCGAAGACAACGAACGCCTGGCCAACCTGTCCGGCCCGTTCGACGAGCATCTGCGCCAGATCGAACTGAAGCTTGGCGTGGAAATCGCCAACCGTGGCCACGTGTTCCGTGTCAGTGGCCCCAAGGCGGTAGTCGCCGAAGCGCAGAAGCTGATCGAGGCGTTGTACCTGGAAGCCGCCGATACCGTCTTCGACAACCACGCCATCCATCTGCGCCTGAGCGAGGCCAACGTGGAACATGTGGCCGAACGCGCCTACGAGGCGCAGGAAGTCGCGATCAAGGTCAAGCGCGGAACGGTGCGGGGACGCGGTGCCAACCAGGCGCGCTACCTGCACCAGATCACCACCCACGACATCAACTTCGGCATCGGCCCTGCCGGCACCGGCAAGACCTTCCTGGCCGTGGCCAGCGCCGTGGAAGCGCTCAACGAATCGCGGGTGCAGCGCCTGATCCTGGTGCGCCCGGCGGTGGAAGCCGGCGAGAAGCTGGGGTTCCTGCCCGGCGATCTCACCCAGAAAGTGGACCCCTACCTGCGCCCGTTGTACGACGCGCTGTATGAAATGCTGGGCGTGGAGAAGGTGGTCAAGCTGCTGGAGAAGAACGTCATCGAGATCGCACCGCTGGCGTACATGCGCGGTCGCACGCTCAACGATGCCTATGTGATCCTGGACGAGGCACAGAACACCACCATCGAGCAGATGAAAATGTTCCTGACCCGGCTGGGCTTCGGTTCGACCGCCGTGGTCACGGGCGACTTGACCCAGACCGACCTGCCCAAGCACGTCAAGTCCGGCCTGCGCGACGCCATCGAGGTGCTGCGCGACGTGGAAGGGGTGAGTTTCACCTTCTTCGAAGCCCGCGACGTGGTGCGCCATCCGCTGGTGGCGCGGATCGTGAGTGCGTACGACCGGCGCGACCTGCAGCAGGTGAAGCCGGACGCATGAGGGTGCCAGCCACGCAGGGCGTGGCTCTACCTTCGTTCGCGCCGACGCGCGATACTTGTGGTTCTTGCACTGGAACACCGGAACTCCCATGACCAAGGGCCCTGTCCGCCTCGATGTCGCCGTCAGCTATGCCCTGCCCCGCACCGGCCTGCCGGCGGCGGTGAGCTTCCGCAAGTGGGTGGCGGCCGCTCTGAAGGGCCGCATCCGTGAGGCCGACCTGGCGATCCGCGTGGTCGATGCCAAGGAAGGCCAGTCGCTGAACCGGCATTACCGGGGGAAGGATTACGCCACCAACGTACTCAGCTTTCCGGCGGATGTGCCCGAAGGGCTGCCCAAGGGAGTCAAGTTCCCACTGCTGGGCGATCTGATCATCTGCGCACCGGTGGTGGCCCGCGAAGCCGACGAACAGGGCAAGGCCCTGAACGCGCACTACGCCCACCTGACCGTGCATGGTGTGCTGCACCTGCTGGGCTGGGACCACGAGGACGACAAGGAAGCGGACGCCATGGAGCAGCTTGAGCGCGAGATCCTGGCCGACCTCGGCATCGCCGACCCCTACGCCGGCGAACGCTGACGCCCGACCGAACCGGATTGCCCGCCATGCCGATGCCCCTGCTCCGCCCTGTCTGCCTGACCGCGTTCTCACTGCTGTCTGCTTCCGACCTGGCCGCCGAACCCGCCCCTGCCCGTCTGGACCTTCCCGCGCTGATCGAATGCCGGCAACGCGTGGCGGACTACGAAGGCGTGGCTCCGGTCGTGGCCGATCCGCTCAAGGCCGTGGCCAACGGCCTGCAGCCGCTGGAGGGGCGCAACCAGTTCATGAGCGAATACCGCCTGGCCCAGCCGATCACCGTGTTCGGCCAGCGCACCGAATACATCACCGTGGCCGGGGCCAGCATCATGGCCATCCTGGACGTGGCCGACCCGCGCCCGCTGGCCAAGGGCCTGGCCCTGGAAGACGGCGTGGACAACCCGGACAAGTTCATGGCCGGCCGCGAGGTTGTCAGTCGCGACGTGAAAGACCCGCGCACCGGTGAGCCGATGATCGAGTCGATCATCCTCAGCGTGTCCACGGTCCAGAGCCACCCGGGCAAGACCCTGGCCGGCTGCACCTACAGCCTGGACCTGCCGGCGTTGGACGAGGAGGAGGACGCCCCGGAGGCCCCGGCCGGCCCCCTGCCCCCCAGCGTGAACAGCCCCCGCTGAAGCGGAACCGGGCGACCCGCTGCCAGGGGCCCGCATCCTGCTAGACTGGCCCCAACGCCCGGCTCGCCGGGTGCCTTTTTTCCTGAGATGTCCGAAGACGACAGTAGTGGCTCCCTGACGGAGCAGAACGAAAAGAAGCGCAGCTGGCTGGAACGCCTCACCTCTGCCTTCTCCGGCGAACCCCACACCCGTGACGAACTGGTGGCGGTCCTGCACACCGCGCAGGAAGACGGCCTGATTGCCGCCGACACCCTGCGCATGATGGAGGGAGCCATCTCGGTGGCCGAGCTCACCGTCGGCGACGTGATGATCTCGCGCTCGCAGATGGTCTCGCTGCCGGTCCAGGCCCCGTTCCTGGAACTGATGAAGCAGGTGGTTGAATCCGGCCATTCGCGCTTTCCGGTGCACGGCGACAACAAGGACGAAATCCTCGGCATCCTGCTGGCCAAGGACCTGCTGCGTGGCGTGGTCGCCGACAACGGGCCGGCCAATGTGCGCGAGCTGCTGCGCCCGGCGGTGCTGATTCCCGAAGCCAAGAAGCTCAACGTGCTGCTGAAGGAGTTCCGCCTGTCGCGCAACCACATGGCCATCGTGGTGGACGAGTACGGCGGCGTCGCCGGCCTGGTCACCATCGAGGACGTGCTGGAACAGATCGTCGGCGAGATCGACGACGAGCACGACGAGGCCGAGGACCACACCGCGCAGATTGCGATCCAGGCCGACGGCCAGTACGTAGTGGATGCGCTGACCCCGATCGGCGATTTCAACGAACGTTTCGGCGCAACCTTCCCCGACGATGATTACGACACCATTGGTGGACTGGTCACCGAGGCGATCGGCCACCTGCCCGAAACCGGCGACGAACTCACCCTGGACCGCTTCGTGTTCCGGGTGGCGCGTGCCGACGCCCGCCGCGTGCAGGCGTTCCATGTAACCGTGCTGCCGCCGGACGGCACCGACGAGGATTGACCCACGCCATGCGGCCCCTGCCCGTACGGTGGCCGCTGTGCCGCCTGTTGTTCCTGTTGAGCTGGCTGGCCCTGACCGGCCTGCCGGTGGTCGCCTGGGCGGCCGAGCCCACCGAGGCACCGCCGACCGACGCGCCGGCGGCGGCGGTGGAGGCCCCCGCCCCGCGTATCGGCATCGTGACCATGCAGCCGGGCGAGATCTTCTTCGAGCGCTTCGGGCATGACGCCATCGTGGTGCTGGACCCGGCCACGAACCAGGCCATCTCCTACAACTTCGGTTACTTCGATCCTTCCGAACCGGATTTCATCGGCCGCTTCGTCCGCGGCGACATGATGTATTACCTGGTCGCGCTGCCGCTCGAACAGGATCTGGCGTACTACCAGGAAACCGGACGCGGCGCGAACATCCAGTGGCTGGATCTGAGCGCCGAACAGGCGCGCACCCTGGCCGCCTCGCTGGCCGAGCGGGCCAAGCCGGAGAACGCGCGTTACCGCTACGACTACTACACCGCCAACTGCGCCACCATGGTCCGCGATGCCATCGACGAAGCGTTGGGCGGCGGGCTGCACGCGCAGCTGTCCGGGCGCTCGCGCGGCAACACGTTCCGCAGCGAATCGGTGCGCCTGGCTTCGCCCGCGCCGTGGATGTGGCTGGGCTTCGACCTGGGCCTGGGTCCGTATGCCGACCAGCCGCTGTCGCGCTGGCAGGAAGCGTTCGTGCCGATGCGCCTGGCCGATGCGCTGCGCCAGGTCCGCAACAGCGAAGGCCGGCCGCTGGTGCAGGCCGAACAGGAACTGCTGCCGCACCGCATCGCACCCGAGCCGGCAGAAAGCGTGCGACGCTGGTGGCCCTGGCTGCTGTGCGGGCTGGTGCTGGCCGGCGGCGTGTTCGCGCTGCGCGGTCGACGCCGTCTGCTCGGCGGGCTCGCCCTCCCGGTGTGGCTGCTGTGCGGCATCGCCGGCGGCCTGCTGACCTTCCTGTGGGGCTTCAGCGCGCACCATGCCGCCTGGGCCAACCGCAACCTGCTGCAGCTCTCGCCGCTGTGCCTGCTGTTGCTGCCCGGCGCGATCACCCTGCTGCGCGGGCGTACCCCGCGTGCGTGGTTCCGCGTGCTGCTGTGGACGGTAGCGGCCCTGTCCGGGCTGGGCCTGGTGCTGCACTGGCTCACCCTGCAGCCGCAGATCAACCTGCAGTGGATCGTGCTGCTGCTGCCGCTGCATGTGGCGCTGGCGTGGGTGCTCGGCCGTCGTGACCCGACCGTCACGGTCCGCTGACGCACCATGCCGGCCATGGAAATCGAAACGCACAACCCCGCCTGCGTCATCAACTGCGTCCACTACGACGACGAAGGCAAGCGCCACGACATCGCGCTGGATGCGATCAGCGACGTGCTGGCCAGCGGCAATGGCTTCGTGTGGGTCGGCCTGTACGACCCGGCCGATTCCGTCCTGCTGAAGCTGCAGGAAGAATTCGGCCTGCATGACCTGGCCATCGACGACGCCCGCAACGCCCACCAGCGCCCCAAGGTGGAGGCGTATGGCAACTCGCTGTTCGTTGTGGTCACCACCGCCCAGCGGGTACAGGACCGCATTGAGTACGGCGAGACCCATGCCTTCCTGGGCCCGCGCTTCCTGGTGACCGTGCGCCATGGCGCATCGCTCTCCTACGCGCCCGTGCGCACGCGCGTGGAGCGCGAGCCACAGCTGTTGAAGATGGGGCCGTCATACTGCCTGTACGCGGTGCTGGATTTCGTGGTCGACAATTACCTGCCGATCACCGTGGATTACCGCGACACGCTGGATGCACTGGAGAAGGACATCTTCTCCGACAACTACAAGCGCACGACCGTGGTGCGCCTGTACGAGCTCAAGCGCCAGCTCAACATGATGCGCATGGCGGTGGCCCCGCTGCAGGATGTGCTGGCGCAGCTGCGCCGCTATCCGGGCGAGCTGATTCCGGACGAAGTGAAGCTGTACATCCGCGACGTGCATGACCATGCGGTGCGGATCAGCGATGTGATCGATACGCTGCGCGAGATGCTGGGCACGGCGCTCAGCGTGAACCTCTCGCTGGTGACGCTGGCGCAGGGCGAGACCGTGAAGCGGCTCGGTGCGTGGGCGGCGCTGCTGGCCGCGCCGACGTTGATCACCAGCTGGTACGGCATGAACTTCGCGCACATGCCGGAGCTGGACAAGCCCTGGGCGTACCCGGCGATGATCGTCGGCGTCGGCGCGGTGTGCGTGGGCCTGTATCGCCTGTTCAAGCGCGCGCGCTGGTTGTAGACCGCCTGGTCCGGCCAACGGCCGGGGCTACCGGC
>JAEWLO010000496.1 GCA_023457475.1 Pseudomonadota bacterium
TGCCAAGCGTGCGCTCACCTTCTCCCGGGACAACGAGACCGCGCGCCCCCATCGCTACGACGTGCGTTTCGACAACGGCATCGCCGCCACCATCGCGCCCACCGACCACGCCGCGCTGTTCCGCTTCCAGTTCCCGGAAAAGGGCGACGCCAACCTGCTGTTCGACAACGTCGACGCCCGCGGCGGTCTGACCCTGGACCCGGCCACGCAGACCGTTTCCGGTTACACGGATACGCGCAGCGGGCTCTCCAACGGGGCCACCCGCATGTTCATCGTGGCCAGCTTCGACCGCCCGTGGCGCGGCAGTGGCCCGATCAAGACCGGCCGCCCGACCGGCTATATCAAGTTCGACCCCGGCGCGGACCGCACCGTGCACATGCGCATCGCAACGTCGCTGATCTCGCTGGAGCAGGCCCGCCACAACCTCGCGCTGGAGCTGGCCAACGATGACGACATCGCCCGCGTGGCCGGCCGTGCGCAGGATGCGTGGGACGCACACCTGGGCCGCTTCGACATCGGCGACGCCAGCGACGACCAGAAGACCACGCTGTATTCCAACCTGTACCGCCTGTACCTGTACCCCAACTCCGCGCACGAGAATGTCGGCACCGCCGCCGCACCGGAGTGGCGCTATGCCAGTCAGGCCAGCGCTGGCGAAGATGCCACCGGCGATGCCAGCGCCACCCGCACCTTCGCCCCGATCCGCGATGGCAAGGTGTACGTGAACAACGGCTTCTGGGACACCTTCCGCACCACCTGGCCGGCCTATGCGCTGTTCACCCCGGACGACGCCGGAACGCTGGTGCAGGGCTTCCTGGAACAGTACCGCGCCGGCGGCTGGGTCGCCCGCTGGTCCTCGCCGGGCTATGCCGACCTGATGGTGGGCACCAGTTCGGACGTGGCCTTCGCCGATGCCTGGCTGAAGGGCATTGGCGGATTCGATCCGGCCGAGGCCTACGACGCCGCGCTGCGCAATGCCACCGTCGTGCCACCGGACCGCCACGTCGGCCGCAAGGGCATGCGCCAGTCCACGTTCACCGGCTTCGCCCACACCGACATCCATGAAGGCATGTCGTGGACCATGGAAGGCGCGTTGAACGACTTCGGCATCGCCAACATGGCCGCCGCGCTGGCCGACAAGGCCGGCAGCGCCGCTGAACGCGAGCGGTACCGCACCGAAGCGACCTACTTCAACAACCGCGCCGCCACCTACGCCACGCTGTTCGACCCGGCCGCCGGCTTCTTCCAGGGCCGCACTGAAGCGGGCCAGTGGCGGGTGCCTTCGGCGCAGTACGACCCGCGCGTGTGGGGCCACGACTACACCGAGTCCAACGGCTGGACGTTTGCCTTCACCGCGCCGCACGACGGCGAGGGCCTGGCCGCGCTTTACGGCGGCCGCGACGGCCTGGCAAAGAAGCTGGATACCTTCTTCTCCACGCCGGAGACCGCCGACCCTTCGCTGGTGGGCTCCTACGGCGGCGTGATCCACGAGATGACCGAAGCGCGCGACGTGCGCATGGGCATGTACGCGCACAGCAACCAGCCGGCGCACCATATTCCCTGGATGTACCTCTACGCCGGCCAGCCGTGGAAAACCCAGGACCATGTGCGCACGATCCTCGAGCGCCTGTACGTGGGCAGCGAGATCGGCCAGGGCTATCCGGGTGATGAGGACAATGGTGAGACCTCGGCGTGGTACCTGTTCGCATCGCTGGGCCTGTACCCGCTGCGCATGGGCGCGCCTGAGTACGTGATCGGCTCGCCGCTGTTCCGCACGGCCACCGTGAAACTGCAGGGCGGCAAGGTACTGACCGTGAATGCACCCGCCAACTCGCGCGAGAACCGCTATGTGCAGTCGCTGAAGATCAACGGCAAGCCGTGGACGAAGACGTGGGTGCCGCATGAGGTGATCGCCGGCGGGGCCACGCTGGACTTCGAGATGGGCCCGCAGCCGTCGCGTTGGGGCACAGGGCCGGACGACGCACCGCGTTCGCTCACCGCCAAGGGCGAGCGCCCGGCGGGCCTGCACGACCT
The DNA here is from genome assembly GCA_023457475.1 of Pseudomonadota bacterium. Classification (GTDB taxonomy): domain Bacteria; phylum Pseudomonadota; class Gammaproteobacteria; order Xanthomonadales; family Xanthomonadaceae; genus Stenotrophomonas. Next base: position 2,035 of record JAEWLO010000496.1, read on the forward strand.
GCTGGGCAACGGCGCGAAGGCGACGCTGGCTGAAGGCGGCACGGCCGGCGCGTTGATCGACAATGACGCCGGCACCGCAATGGCAGTCGGTGACGTGGGCACGGTGACCTTCACCGGGCTGGGCGATGGCAGGGCGGTGATGTACACCCTGACCAGCGGCGAGAGCCCGATCCGGGCAGCGGAATGGACGCTGGAGGCACGTACCGCCGGCGGCAGCTGGAAGACCGTGGACCAGCGCAAGGGCGAGGCGTTCGGATGGGCGCGGCAGACGCGGCCGTTCGCGATCCAGCAGCCGGGGGCGTTCGCCGAGTACCGGCTGAAGATCAAGGCGCAGGGGCGTGCGCAGCTGGCCGAGGTGGAGGTATTGGCCCCGGCGGTGCATTGACCACGGCTGCGGACGGTTTCCGTGGGACACGCATGCCGTGTCCTCGGGGTGCCGGCACCGTTCTCCGGAACCGGAAATGGTCGGGCCCGGGG
>JAEWLO010000497.1 GCA_023457475.1 Pseudomonadota bacterium
ATCGGGCAGAACTTCAAGGTCGGGGCGGGTTACAACTTCACCGAGTTCAGCGATGACCTGACCGAGCTGCGGTATGAGAGCAAGGGGTTCTTCTTGAATCTTTCGGGGTATTACTGAGCTGCCGGGCTAGGCTTCGGCGGGGTCTGGCCTGACACGCATGGCGTGTCACTACCGGGCATTGCGGCTTCGGCGGTCGGCTCCGGGCGGGATGCCGGCCGATCGCGTAGGGACACGCCATGCGTTTCCTCGGGGTGCCTCCGGCCTCTGGAAACGTCGGCTCGGGCTGAACCGGTGGCAACGTTTTCATGCTGAATGGGCGGCTGGGGATGGGATTGTTCGGCCCAAACCACGCGGCTATGACGCTTTCGGCCTTATCTCATTGAATGAAAAGGGATTTGGTGAGTACGCCGCCCCCTCGCCACTGTCACCATTTCCCTGTAGGTTAGACGGGTGATCTGATCCAGCGTTTCCCTGGTGGAACGCTGGAACTTTTTAACCCTCCAGCAGTCCAAAACCCGGACTGCTAAAATGATGACCATGAGCCAGAACACCTCTACTGCCCTTGTGGCAAACAATCTTCCGATTCCCAGTGCGCTCGGTTCGCTGGACGCCTACATCGGTGCCGTGCACCAGATTCCGGTGCTGACGGTCGATGACGAGCAGGACCTGGCCCGCCGCTTCCGCGACGAGCAGGACCTGGACGCCGCGCGCGAGCTGGTCCATTCCCATCTGCGCTTCGTGGTGCACGTGGCCCGTGGCTACAACGGCTACGGTCTGGCGCTGGGCGACCTCATCCAGGAGGGCAACATCGGCCTGATGAAGGCGGTGAAGCGCTTCGACCCGGACATGGGCGTGCGCCTGGTGTCGTTCGCGGTGCACTGGATCCGTGCCGAAATGCACGAGTTCATCCTCAAGAACTGGCGCATCGTCAAGGTCGCCACGACCAAGGCGCAGCGCAAGCTGTTCTTCAACCTGCGCAAGTCCAAGACCCGCCTGGGCTGGATGAACGCCGCTGAAGTCAGCGCCGTGGCCAAGGACCTGAACGTCTCCGAGCGCGAAGTGCTTGAGATGGAATCGCGCCTGTCCGGTCGCGACATCGGGTTCGACGCGCCCACCGACGAAGACAACGAGCACGCGCCGCCGTCGCCGGCCGCCTTCCTGGTCGCCAACGACGAAGATCCGTCGATGGCCTATGAGCGTGCCGACAGCGAAGACAACCAGCTGCAGCTGCTGCGCGAAGGCTTGGCCGAGCTGGATGCCCGCTCGCGCGACATCATCCGTCGCCGTTGGCTCGATGCCGACAGCAAGGTGACGTTGCAGGAACTCGCCGACGAGTACGGCGTCTCCGCCGAGCGCATCCGTCAGGTCGAAGCGAACGCGCTGAAGAAAATGAAGGCGCTGTTCACCGCGTGATGAGACGTTGATTGCGTCAAACAAAAAACCCGGCAGCGCCGGGTTTTTTGTTGTCTGCATCGTGCAGATCGCGCTGGATCCGGTAGCGCCGGCCGTTGGCGGTGACGTGTAGCGGTACTGCGATTGAATTCTGGTAGCTGCGCCCGGAACCCGGGTACAGGATGCTCGCCCTCTCACTCCAGACCGAAATGCATGTTTCCGAGCCCCATCTCAGGATCACCTCCGTCTGCATCCTGTCGACCCGTCGCGATCGCTTTGCCAGCCGCTGGTAGCGGCGTGCCTGATGGCCCCGACGATCGCGGAGTTCCTGCCGCAATTGTTGCCTTCGCGCGCGAGGGTGGATGGCCCGCGGAGATCAATGTCCGGTCAGGCGATGCCGAGCAAACGGCGTTGCACGATGCAGCAGAGAGAGGCTATACGGATCTGGTTCAAGCCCTGCTTCATCAGGGGGCAGATGTCTTCGCTGTGGATGGAGAAGGTGGCCGCGCGCGCCAGCTAGCTCACGCCAATGGCCGCACCGACGTGGTCGCGGTGTTGGATGACTGGCAGCAGAAGATACTGGATCACCTGACGGACCGGGTGACGCAGGGGGACGTCGGGGCTGTCAGTGCGTTCAATGCATGCACTGAGTTTCCCTATGCACAGAGACTCCAGATGCTGGGTGCTGTAGCGGAGTCTGGTGAGGTCGAGGTGATGCGGGAGCTGCTCCACGGCAGTGCGTTCGACGACAGGGATCTGGCAACACTGAGTGAGTTCGAATCGGTCAGTGGAGAAATGAAAAACACAATCGACTCGAGGAGGCTTTACGATCTGGTCAGCCGCTGGGGTGCCGAAGGTGTATCAGCCTTCCTGGTGTCGCGCCCTGGGCTCGACACGAACGCCCTATGGGAAGGTCGATCTGCGGCGCATGCGCTCGCAGACTCTGCGCCGGACAATGAACAAGCTGAGAAGTTTCGCGCGTTGAAGGCTGCCGGCGCCGACTTTTCGCTGAGGACAGATCGGGGATACACGGCTCAACAGTACCTGGACCATCGGCGCAGCGGCATTCGGTTGGCGGACATCTAGTCAGGAGGACAGGCAGGATCCGCCTTGGCCATGTCTCATACGCAAAAGGCCCGGTAAATGCCGGGCCTTTCCGATCAGTATGCCTGCTCGCGGGCAATCGCCCGCCAACCAATATCGCCACGATGGAACTCATGTTCCCAGGTGACCTTGGCCACACCGGCATACGCATTGGCCTGCGCCTCACCCACGCTGTTACCCAGCGCGGCCACGCACAGCACGCGCCCGCCGGCGCTGAGCACCTGGCCGTTCGCATCCAGCGTGGTGCCGGCATGGAAGACCTTGGCCGTGTCCGGCACTTGGTCGAGTCCGTGGATCACGTCGCCGGTGACCGGTGCTTCCGGGTACGGCGCGGCGGCCATCACCACGCCCAGTGACGGACGCGGATCCCACTGCGCTTCGGTTTCATGCAGGCGCTCGTCGATGGCCGCTTCCACCAGCTCGACCAGATCCGACTGCAGCCGCAGCATCACCGGCTGGGTTTCCGGGTCGCCGAAGCGCACGTTGAACTCGATCACCTTCGGCGCACCGCTGGCGTCGATCATCAGCCCGGCATACAGGAAGCCGGTGAACGGAATGCCGTCGGCGATCATGCCCTGCACGGTGGGAGTGACCACCTCGCGCATTACCCGCGCGTGCACCTCATCGGTCACCACCGGGGCAGGGGAGTAGGCTCCCATGCCGCCGGTGTTCGGGCCGGTGTCGCCATCGCCCACGCGCTTGTGGTCCTGCGAGGTCGCCATCGGCAGCGCGGTCTTTCCGTCGACCATCGAGATGAAGCTGGCTTCCTCACCGTCGAGGAATTCCTCGATCACCACGCGTGCACCGGCATCGCCGAACGCATTGCCGGAGAGCATGTCGCGCACCGCGTCTTCGGCTTCGGCCAGGGTCATCGCCACGATCACGCCCTTGCCGGCCGCCAGACCATTGGCCTTGACCACGATCGGCGCGCCCTTGTCGCGCACGTACTGCAGCGCGGCGTCGACCTCGGTGTGCACCGCATAGAACGCGGTCGGAATGTTGTGCCGGGCCAGGAAGTCCTTCGCGTAGGCCTTGCAGCCTTCCAGCTGCGCGGCTTTGGCGGTCGGCCCGAAGATGCGGTGCCCTGCGGCGCGGAAGCGATCGACCACGCCCGCCACCAGCGGCACTTCCGGACCGACCACGGTGAGCTGCACGCCTTCGTCCTGCACCAGCGCCAGCAGGCCGTCGAGATCGGTCACCTTCACCGCCACATTGCGGCACTTCGCTTCGGTCGCGGTGCCGGCATTGCCCGGTGCGACCAGCACCTCGCTGACGCGGGCCGATTGGGCCAGCTTCCAGGCCAGGGCATGTTCACGGCCGCCGGAGCCGATGACGAGGATTTTCATGGGGTGGTCCTGAGGTCAAAAGAAAGAATGAAGTTGATGGAGGCGAAAGGCGCGGGATGCAGGCGACTAGACATCCGAGACCGGGTCTCGCGTTCGAGAGAGAAGACGCTTCGCTTCTTCCTGCAGTGCATCAAGGTCGGACGCGTCGTCCAGATCAGCCTGGGCGCGCGCTGAGGTGCGACGGTCTGCATCAAATGCCGCATAGCGCTCAGAGATGATGGCCTCCATCTGCTGATTGGATACTCGTCCGGGTCCATCAAGAATCTCGCGTTCGTTGAAATCCAGGAAGCGATCGGTCTGCCTGATCCAGTCCTGCATCCGCGTCTCCATCCGGCGTTCGGCGCGATCTTCGGCGAAGTCCAGGAACATGGAAACCAACCGGTTGAGGTGTTCCAGTTCCTGCTGATCGAGGTAGTTCTTTGAAACGACGGCGTCCGCCTTTCGGGGCCGATCTCCCACCCAGTTCGTCATGCCCATCTGAAGCGCGGCGGGATCAGCTCGCTCTACGATCAGCTGGGCCGCGGTGCGGCCGGTGACCGCGTAAACAAGCTTGTTCTGGATAGTTGCGAAGAACGTTCTTGCGGTCTGCGCGGAGCCGTCGTAGTCAGAGCTTGTCGTTTTGAACACGTCGCGTAGCGTTTGGTAGAAACGCTTCTCAGAGCTTCTAATGTCGCGGATCCGCCGCAACAGATCCTTGAAGTAGTCAACGCGCTCGATGTCCTTCAGGCGATCATCGTTGAGCAGGAAGCCCTTCACCAGGTAGTCGGCCAATGCGCCTCCCGCCCAGCGGCGGAACTGCGATCCGCGTGGAGACCTTACCCGGAACCCCACGGCGAGAATGAGCTCCAGACGATAGACCTTCACGCTTCGGCGGACCTCGCGTTCTCCCTCTCTGCGAACCTGTAAGTAATCCTTACAGGTTGCCACCTCGTCGATCTCACCGTCGTCGTAGATTGCCCGGATGTGCTGGGTGATGTTCTGGGAAGTGGTCTCGAACAGCGCCGCCAACTCGGCCTGGCTCAGCCACACCGTTCCGCCTTCCGCGCGAAGGTGGATGTCCGTCCGCCCGTCGTCAGTGCGGTACAGGATCAGCTCGCCTTGGCGGTCGGTCATCGGATCACCTCATGTGGACATCGGAAGCGGCCGGGGTGACCCGGCCGGAATCCGTCGACTTATACGCCAACCGGTCAATGCCTGAAATGACGCACGCCGGTAAACACCATTGCCAGGCCGTGTTCGTCTGCCGCGGCGATCACCTCGGCGTCGCGCATCGAACCGCCGGGCTGGATCACCGCTTTGATGCCGGCGGCTGCGGCTGCATCGATGCCGTCGCGGAACGGGAAGAACGCGTCCGAGGCCATCACCGACCCTTCCACCACCAGGTTGGCGTCACCGGCCTTGATGCCGGCGATGCGCGCGGAGTACCCGCGGCTCATCTGGCCGGCACCCACGCCGATGGTGCGGTGGTCCTTCGCGTAGACAATCGCGTTGGACTTCACGAACTTGGCCACTTTCCAGGCGAACAGCAGGTCGGTGAACTGCTTCTCGGTCGGTACCACCTTGCTGACCACCTTGAGCTCGTCGCGGGTCATGCCGCGGTTGTCGGAGCTCTGGATCAGCAGGCCCGAACCAATGCGCTTGGTGTCGTAGTTGTTCAGGCCGTCGCCGTGCGGAATGCGCAGCACGCGCACATTCGCCTTCTTCGTGGCGTACTCCAGCGCGGCCGGCTCGTAGTCCGGAGCGATCAGCACTTCCACGAACTGGCGATCCAGAATCACCTGCGCGGTGGCCGCGTCGAGCGGACGATTGAAGGCGATGATGCCGCCGAACGCGCTGGTCGGGTCGGTGGCGTAGGCCAGCTCATAGGCATCGCCATTGGCCACGCCCACCGCCACGCCGCACGGGTTGGCGTGCTTGACGATGACACAGGCCGGCGCGTCGAACTGGCGCACGCATTCCCACGCCGCATCGGCGTCGGCCAGGTTGTTGTAGCTCAGCTCCTTGCCCTGCAGCTGCTGGAACGTCGCCAGCGTGCCCGGCACCGGGTACAGGTCGCGGTAGAACGCGCCGGACTGGTGCGGGTTCTCGCCGTAACGCAGGTCCATGACCTTGACGAAGTTGGAATTCATCTGCGCCGGGAACTCCGTGCGCACCGGCACGGCCGCGTCGCTTGCGGCGACCGAGGACAGGTAGTTGCTGATCGCGGCGTCGTACTGCGCCACGCGGTTGAACGCGGCGACCGAGAACGCGAAGCGCTTCGCGGCCGACAGCTGGCCGTTGTTCGCATCCAGTTCGGCCAGCAGTTCAGCGTACTGTGCCGGGTCCGTGGCCACCGCCACGCGGGCGAAGTTCTTCGCGGCCGAGCGCAGCATGGCGGGACCGCCGATGTCGATGTTTTCCACCGCGTCGGCCAGCGTGCAGTCCGCCTTGGCGGTGACCGACTCGAACGGGTACAGATTGAGCACCAGCAGGTCGATCGGGGCGATGCCGTGCTTGGCCATCACCGCATCATCCTGGCCGGCCCGGCCGAGCAGGCCGCCATGCACCATCGGGTGGAGGGTCTTGACCCGCCCGTCCATCATTTCCGGGAAGCCGGTGACATCGGCTACGTCCTTCACCGCCAGGCCTGCATCGCGGATCGCTTTGGCGGTGCCGCCGGTGGACAGCAGCTCCACGTTGCGGGCGGCGAGGGCGCGGGCCAGGTCGATCAGGCCGGTTTTATCGGAAACGGACAGCAGGGCCCGGCGAACGGGCAGCAGGTCGGAACTCATGGGGGCGGCGGTTCGAAGCGGAGCGGGCCCATATTGTAGGACGGACCGCCGCAGGCTGCCTCACTCAGGTGGCGATGCCGTATTCCTTGAGCTTCTTGCGCAGCGTGGCCCGATGGATGCCCAGCATCGCCGCGGCGCGGCTCTGGTTGCCTTCGCAGTGATTGAGCACTTCCACGAACAGCGGGATTTCCATCTCGCGCAGGACGATCTCGTACACATCGTCGGCATCGCAGCCGTCCAGATCACGCAGGTAGCGGCGCACCGACTGGGCGACGTGTTCGCGCAGGGGCGGGCGAGGCGCGCCACGACTGGAGTCAGGACGAGAAAGGACTGCGTTCAAGAAGAATCCCGGTGCGATGCCGGGGCGGACCGCAGCCCCGGGCGAAAAGACGAAGGCGACCAGTCTAGCGCGTGCCGGTGGCCGCCGTCATGCCGGAAGATGCATTAATGCATTACAGGAACTCGAAGGTGAATGCGACCGTGGACGCTGCTGGCTCGCGCACACGGAAGGCGATCTGTGCGCTCTGGCCTGGTTCAAGTACGGAACCGGCATCGGCGGCCGGGCCCAGGTAGTCCTGCGGTGCGAACACCGAACTGCCGATCACCCGGCCATCGGCGTCGGCCAGTGACAGTCGCAGCAGGGGCCATGCCTGCGCCCAGCGAGCGTCATTGCGAAAGCTGGCCTGGACCTGCAATGCGCCCGGCTGGGTCGGCACGGGGCGCACGTCGCGGCTGATCATGCTGAAGGCGGTGGGTTCATGCCAGGCCGGCAACGTGCAACGCAGCACGCCGCACAGGCCGGCCACCCACGGACGGGTACCGGCGTCGGCGGCCAGTTTGGCGCGGTCGGCCACGGTGATCTGCAGTGCGAGCAGGGCCGCCAGTCCGGCCACCACGCCCCATTGCCAGCGCGGCGCAGGCGGTGCGGCCGCCGTCACCCGGGTGAAACTCGGCGCTGCAGCCGGCAGGGGGTGCGCACGGGCCGTGGCATCGGCCGTTTCCTCCGCCGGTGCTGCCGGGATTTCCACGTCAACGGTGTCCACGGCCGCATCCACGTCCGCGTCTTCCGACGCGGCAGGGATCCCGTGTTCCTGCGTGGCGTCGCTCGCTGCCTCGTCCGGATCGACGGGCGGCGAAGCGGCATCGGCGGGCGTGGCACGCAGGAACGGGGCCAGTGGACGACGGGGAGGCAGCGTGGGCTCGGTCATGCGTCAGGGCCGGGCAAAGGTGCCACTATTCAAGCACGACGGACGCCGGTGATGCGCATCCAGTCGTCGTCGCGGGCGGTTTCCAGCTGCTCGAACCACGGGGCGTAACGCACCAGCAGCTCGTCTTCCTGCCCATGCAGGATGCCCGAGAGCGCGATGCGGCCACCGGGCTGCACGCGTGTAGCGAGGACCTCCGCCAGCGCGTCCAGCGCGGAGGCCAGGATGTTGGCCACCACCACCGGGTAGGTGGCCTGCGGTTCGTCGGACGGCAGGTACACCTGCAGACGGTCCTGCACACCGTTCCGCTCCGCGTTGTCACCCGTGGCGATCACCGCCTGCGGGTCGTTGTCCACGCCGACCGCGCGGCCCGCGCCCAGCTTCAGGGCGGCCAGCGCGAGGATGCCCGAGCCGCAGCCGAAGTCGAGCACGGTGCGGCCGTCCAGCAGGCCTTCCGCGGCAAGACCGTCCAGCCAGCGCAGGCACAGCGCGGTGGTCGGGTGGGTGCCCGAGCCGAACGCCAGGCCGGGATCCAGCGGTACCACGGCCGCGTCGGCCGCCTGCGCGGCCTCCGGCAGATCGTGGTTCCAGGGCACGATCCAGGTGCGCGCGCCGAAGGCCATCGGCTGGAACTGGTCGAGCCACGCCCGTTCCCAGTCTTCGTCTTCCACGCCGCGGAAACTGGCGCTGTCCCACGGCAGCCC
>JAEWLO010000498.1 GCA_023457475.1 Pseudomonadota bacterium
ATGCCGGTGCGCCCGTACATCGATTCGTATGCCCAGTTCGTGCCTGTGCGACCGCGTCGTGCGTTATCGCGCGCGATCATCGGCTTCATGATCCGTTGCAGCGAGACCAGGCACTGGTAGTTGACCACCAGCATGCCCGCCAGCAGGACGCCCGCCGTGATCCACAGGGGGGCGTGCACCATCGTGCAGAGCAGCACGCCCGCGCAGCACAGCAGCGAAGTGAAGGTGCTGTAGTGCACGAAACGCATGATCTGCCGGGTCTCGCCGGGTCGCTCCGCATACGTCAGCAGATAAACGCCACCCAGGTAGCTGCACGTCACACCGGCGAGCGTCACCAGGCCGATGGTGGTCAGGCTGATCTGGGTCGCCATCAGGTGACTGTGTTCCAGGGCGGCCGCAAGCGACCCCATGGCCGTACCCCCGGTCACGCTGGCACCGCCCAGCCCCAGCTTGCCGCTGCCCACCCCGACGCCGCTGCCCAGCAGAAGGGCGGCACTCGCCGTGCCGGGAGCCGCGATCATCGCCATCGACACGACCGCCGTTGCGAAGGCCGCACTCGGCGCACTGCTGCGTGCGAATTCGCCGAAGCGGCGCAGCATTTCCTCACGCACGCTGGCGCGGGCGCGGGACAACCGCTTGCGCACGGCGGCGTCGCTCAGCCCCAGCAGGTCGGCGACCTGCTGCGAGCGCTGGCCTTCGCGGTAGTACAGCAGCAGGGTCTCGCGGCTGTCCTCCGGCAGGGCCGAGATGATCTCTTCTGCCGCCAGCTCCTCCTCCACGCGCTGCAGGTGTTCGGGGGCGCTGGGGCTGGGGTCGGCAGCCATGCTGATGGCGATGTCCGCGGCGTCGCCGGACAGCGGCCGGCCGCGGTTGGCCCGCAGCCAGTCGCGGGCCAGGTTGCGGGTGATCTGGCGCAGCCAGGGCAGGAAGCTGGCGTGGTTGTGCAGATGGCTGAGCTGCTGCCAGGCCTTGATGAAGGCCTCCTGGGCGATGTCCTCGCTGGCCTGCACGTCGCGGGTGATGGCCAGTGCGATGGCAGTCACCGTGTTCTGGCAGGCCAGCACGATACGGCCATAGGACTGTTGGCAGCCCCCGGCAGCGGCCGGGAGGTCGCGTTCAAGCGCGGCGGAAAGCGGGTTTGCGTCGGCGAGCGTATCCAGCGTCATGGCGGGTTCCCCGGTGGGTGATGCCATCATGACGTGGGATCCCGGGGAATGTGACCGGGTGGTTCCCCATCGTCCGCTGCCGGCGTAGAGCCACGCCCTGCGTGGCTGCTCTTCGTTCCGGGGGCATGGACGTCTGCGGGGTGGCTTCGGCCCGGGCTAAACGTCGGAAACCCTTTCTGGGGCGGTCGGGAACCGGATTCGGGGCCTTGTGCCGCGCTTTGCGCGGTTGCCACGCAGGGCGTGGCACTACGAACCGTTACGTGCACAGGACGATGGCGTTGTATCCGCCCGATGCCCCGTGCGCAGGACGATGGCGTTGTGGCTTACGGCTGTTCTGCCGGTTTTACCGGTTCGATGCGGACGCGGATTTCTTCATCTTCGGGAACCGGAGCCGGAGCCGGCTGCTGCACCGCCGGAACCGCCGGTGGAGCCGGTGGCGCGCGGTGGCGCATCGTGATGAACATGGCCACCGCGCCGATGACCAGCAGCAGGCCGATGCGGATCCGCCAGCCCCAGTTGCGGGCCGGGGCAGCCTCGGCCGCATCTTCGCGGAACGCGTACTGTGCGGTCGGATGGTCGCGACGGGTGGTCTCGAGCAGGCGCGCATCGCGCAGTATTTCGCGCGCGCGCGTCTGGTCATTGGCATGGACCACCCACAGCGTGGGCTGGTTGGCGGTCATGCTCTTGTCCAGATAGCTGAACTGGCCTTTGCGCTTGCTGTGATACGACCGGCCGTTGGTGATGCGCACCTCGATGCCGGCTTCGCGCAGGAGGTTGGCGACCCCTTCCACGGTCTCCACGCGCTGGCTGCTGAAAATCTGACGCATGGCTTACTCCTTGGCCGGCACGGCGGCGGCAGCGGCACTGTCTTCGACAACGCGGATCAGGCCTTCCTGCGCGGTGCTGGCCACCAGCACGCCGTTGCGGTCGAAGAACTGGCCTCGTGCCAGGCCCCGGGCATCCTGGGCGCTGGGGCTGTCCAGGGAGTACAGCAGCCAGTCGTCGGCGCGGAACGGGCGATGGAACCAGATCGCGTGGTCGAGCGAGGCCATCTGCACGTGCGGCTGGTAATAGCTGATGCCGTGCGGGAAGGTCGCGGTGCCGAGCAGATGGAAGTCCGAAGCATAGGCCAGCAGCGCCTGGTGCAGCTCCGGCGCGTCACCCACCTTCTCATTCAGGCGCAGCCAGACCTGGTGGTAGGGCGGGCGCTTGGGCGGGTGCAGTTCGTCGCGCGGGTAGACATGACGGAACTCGAACGGACCGCCGCGCGAAAGCCAGCGCTGCACCTTGATCGGCAGGCGTTCCAGCACTTCCGGCGGCAGTGGGCGATTGGGTTCGATGTCCTCCGGCTGCGGCACCTCGGGCATCTTGATCTGGTGCTCGGCCCCGGTTTCGGCCTGCTGGAACGACGCGGCGCAGAAGAAGATCACCTTTCCGTGCTGGATCGCGGTGACGCGGCGGACGGAGAAGCTGCCGCCATCGCGGGTGCGGTCCACGTCGTAGACGATGGGATGGTCGATGTTGCCAGCACGCAGGAAGTAGGCGTGCAGCGAATGCACGTGGCGGCCGTTTTCGACCGTGGCCTGCGCGGCCGACAGCGCCTGGCCCAGCACCTGCCCACCGAACACGTACTTGGTGCCGATGTCCCGGCTCTGCCCGCGGAACAGGTTGTCTTCCAGCCGTGCCAGCGACAGCAGTTCGATGAGTTCGGAGACGGCGGATTTCATGCGGGCGATTATAGGGCGCCGGCTTGCCCCGCCGGTTCATCCGCGGGCTGCAGCCGGCGCA
>JAEWLO010000499.1 GCA_023457475.1 Pseudomonadota bacterium
TGGCTCTACGTCAATCCGATCGGACGTAGAGCCACGCCCTGCGTGGCTGCACGTAAGTCACAACTGCGACTCCAACGGGAACCAGCTGATCACCCGCGCGCTTACCCGCTGCCACCACGACGTATCCGGTTCCCGCTCCAGCAGCACCGGCGGCTTGGCCGCACGATCCAACCAACGTACATCGTCCGACCCCGCCAGCGTCACCCAGTAGCTCTGCGCCGGATCCGCCAGCCGCAGGAATTCCTCACGCAGCTGCGCCCCCAGCACCGGGTCGTCGAACATCACCCCCATCTCCGTATTGAGGTAGGCCGAACGCGGATCCAGGTTGAACGAGCCCACGAAGCCGCGCGTGTCGTCCAGCAGGAACGCCTTGGTATGCAGGCTCGCGCCGCTGCTGCCGAACAATCCGCCCCCGTCCACAATGCCGTGCGCCTTCAGTTCGTAGAGGTGCACGCCCCCGCGCAGCAGCGGAAGCCGGTAATGCATGTACCCGCTGTGCACCGCCGCCACGTCGTTGGCCGCCAGCGAATTGGTGACAACGCTCACGTGCGCGCCTCGCTGCACCATCGACACAAAGCCGTCCGTGCCTTCCGTGCCCGGCACGAAGTACGGTGAAATCAACAACGCCTTCTGTCGCGTATGCCGCAGTTCCTCGACCAGCCGCGTCACCAGCCAGTGCGCGCGGTCATCGCTGCGGTGCTTCATCGCCGGATCGGACACGATCCCCACGCCGTCGCTCCAGTGCAGGCGCGCCGGCTCCACGAAGAATGCCCGCGCCGAGGGCGACGACGCGACCTTCCGCAGATAGGGCTGCGCTGCCTCCAGCCGCGCCTCGTTCTCGGATTCGCGCATCAGCAGCCGCAACTGCGCCGGCGTGTGGAACGCCAACGCGGCGATCGGCACCGCCGTCTCGCTGTTCCAGAATTCATCGAAGATCGTGCTCGCCTGGCCTGCCGCCGGGCCGGCCACCAGGAGGTCCAGGTCGCGGAAGTTAACGTCCGGGCGCGCGCTGAAGTACTACTCGCCGATGTTGCGCCCGCCGACCACGGCCACGCGACCATCGGCGATCCATGCCTTGTTGTGCATGCGGTGGTTGATGCTGAAGAAGCGTTGCACCATTTCCACCAGCCGCCACAGCCCGTCGCGGTTGCGGAACGGGTTGTACAGGCGGATCTCGATGTTCGGGTGCTGGTCCAGCGCCATCATCAGCGCGTCCTTGTCGTGCCCGTTCATGTCGTCGAGCAGCAGGCGCACCCGCACCCCGCGTTCGGCGGCGGCGTACAGCTCGCGCGCCACCAGGTGACCGATCAGGTCGTCGTGCCAGAGGTAGTACTGCAGGTCCAGGCTGCGCGTGGCGTGCTGGGTGATGACCGCGCGCGCCGCATAGGCGTCCAGCCCGTCTGCCAGAAAGGCCACGCCCGATTGCCCCGGGTGGGTGGCCTGCAGTCGCTCCACTTCCCGGTCGATCGGGCCCTGCGCCGGCTGCAGCGGCAGTACCGTGCTGGGCTCGCCCTGCGCCTTCGGAGTGAGGTGATCGGCCAGCAGCAGGCCGCTGAGCACCAGCAGCACGAGCAGGGCCAGCAGCAGGCAGGTGCAGCGCAGCACCCTGCGCCAGAGGGGGAGTGTGTTCGTCATGCCCCGATCGTAAGCGGGGCGTGCGTGAAAGCGGTACGTGGCGGGGTCAGAACCGCTCGTCCGGGGCGAGATAGCGCCACTGGCCCGGAGCCAGCTTGCCGATGGCCACCCGGCCGATGCGCAACCGGCGAAGGTTCACCACCTGCAGGCCGACCTGCGCGCACATGTCGCGCAGCTGGCCGGGCTGGACTGGCTTGATCGCAAAGCGCAGGCGGGTTTCGCTCTGCCAGCTCACCTTGCACGGCGGCAGCGGCCAGCCCCGGTAGCTCAGGCCATGGGCCAGCTTGGCCATGCCGTACGGCACCAGTTCGCCGCTGACTTCGACCACGTATTCCTGCTCCAGCGTGGGCGCGCGGTCTTTGAGGTAGGACAGGATGCGCCCGTCCTGGCTGACCACCACCATGCCGCTGTCTTCCGCCGCCAGCGGCATGGCCAGCTGCAGTCCGTGGAAATGGCGCTGCAGCAGGTTGACGCCGGTCGCGTCGAGGTCGCTGCGGCTGTCGGGTGTGACCAGGGCGCACAGCTGGTCCGCCGGCAGCCCGGCGGGCTTGTGCACCAGCATGCTGACCGACTCGGTGCGGCCGGCTTCGGCGTTCTCGCGCAGCACCACGGTTTCGTTGGTGACCAGGGTCTGCGGCTGCTCCACCACCACGCCATCCACCGTCACCCAGCCGCCCTCGATATAGCGCTGGGCATCGCCGCGCGAGCAGCCGAGCAGGGCGGTCAGGCGTTTATCGAGTCGAATCGGATCGGTCATGGGGAGGCGGCGAAAACACGGAAGCGGGCGGGGAGTGTACGGCAGCTCAGCCCGGCCCGCCTTCCAGGTGGGTCAGGTACAGGCGCGTGCCGAGTTCCAGCTGGTGGTAATCCGCCTCCATGTGCGTGCACAGCTGGTAGAAGGCCTTGTTGTGGTCCGATTCCTTCAGATGGGCCAGCTCATGCACCACGATCATCCTGAGGAACGGGGCCGGCGCGTCGCGGAACACGGAGGCGATGCGGATCTCCCGGCTGGATTTCAGCCGGCTGCCCTGCACCCGCGACACCGTGGTGTGGGTACCCAGTGCGTGTTTCAGCACCTGCAGGCGGTTGTCGTAGAGCACCTTGGAGAGCGGGACGGACTGGCGCAGGTAGCGCTCCTTCAGGCCCTGTGTGTAGTCGTACAGCTGGCGGTCGCTGCGGACCTCATGCGGCTCGGGGTAGCGCTGCTGCAGCCACGCCCCCAGGCGGTCGCCCGCGATCAGCTCGCGCACCTGCTGCTGCAGGGCGGCGGGGTAGCCGGCAAGGTACTTCAGGGCATGCATGGTGGGCTTTGGACAGGGCGTGACCGGCAGTATGATGGCTCCCAGAATCCCATGAATACCGATGCACGACGTTATGGCAAAGGGTAATCCCCTGCAGCAGCAGCTGCTCAAGGCCGGTCTGGTCAAGAAATCGCAGGTGTCACAGGCCGCGCGCGAGCAGGAAAAGGCCCGCCACGGCAAGGGCCCGGCCGCGCCCACCGACAGCCAGCGCGAGGCCGATCGGGTGCGCGCGGAGAAGGCTGAACGCGACAGGGCATTGGAGTCCGAGCGCAAGGCCAGGGCACAGGTGCAGGAGCGCCAGGCGCAGGTGCGCCAGATCGTCGAGGCCAACAAGGTCGCCCGCGCCGGCGAAGACGAATACCGCTTCAACGACGGCACCGTGATCCGCACCCTGCTGGTCAACGCTGCGCTGCGCCGGCAGCTGGCGGTCGGCAGCCTGGTGATCGTGCGTTTCGGCGAGGGGTTCGAACTGGTGCCGCGCGCCGCGGCCGAGAAGATCCGCGAGCGCGATGCCTCCTTCATCGTGCTCGACAACGGGCAGGACAAGGGCAGCACCGAGCCCAGCACCGGCAACGCCGAGGACGACGCGTACTACGCGCAGTTCCAGGTACCCGACGATCTGATCTGGTGATGTCCATCCGGTAGCGCCGGCCATTGGCCGGCATCGCGGATCAACCGTCGCCCTGGATGCCGCCGGGAGCCTGTGAAGGGTCGCGCCAGCGACGCACTGTGCGCTGGAAGAACATGTTGTTGGGCACCTGCAGCACGGTGCCTTCATGCCCGCTGCCGTGCTCCTGCAGCGTGGTGTAGATCAGGTTGACGTCGATCACGCGCCCCTTCAGGCCCGGCTTCTCACCGTTCTCCAGCACTTCGATGTAGTCGTGCAGGCGGAACGGGCGGGTGGTGAAGATCAGCAGCGTGCAGAAGATGTTGGAGAGCACGCTCCAGGCGGCAAAAAACGCCACCGCGCCGACTGCAGCGAAGCCGGTGAACGCCGTCCACAACACGGTGGCCGAGACGCCAACGATGTTGAGGATGACCAGAAACGCGGTCATGTACACCACGAACGAAAACACCCGCCGTGCGCCCATCACCATTTCCGGCGGCAGCGTGTAGTGCTCGGCCAGGCGGCGGATCAGGCGTCGGGCCAGCAGGCGCAGCAGCCACGCCACCAGCAGGGTGCCCGCGATCTGCAGGGCGGGGACCGCGTAGTGCAGCCACGCGTGGGTCCAGTCGGGCAGATGCTGTTTCATCGGTAAAGCGGTTCCTTGCAGCGCGTGACGTGGAGCACTGCAGTTTACGCTGTGCCGGTGACCCCCGGGGTGTGCGGCATCCACGGGCGCGCCAGCACTTCGATCACCCGGGAGCCGCACAGCGGGGGATCGCTGGCGTACTGCACGCACAGGTCCGGGTGCGGCGGCAGGTGGACGCGCAGGCTCACGGGTGCCCACGGCAGCGTGCAGGCACCGACCAGCGACAGCAGCAGGGCAAGGCAGTGGGACGGCATGGGGCTCCAGGTGGCGACACACGGCGATGTCTGCTGCTTGGATGCGGGCGGGCGCCAGAAGGTTTAGCCGGCGGGTCGCGGAGACGG